>CALGJS010000028.1 GCA_937927835.1 uncultured Saprospiraceae bacterium
AGTTCGAAGCAAGCGGGATAGCTTGTTTTTTAATATTCAGAAAATTTTCTAATTCTATTGGATCGTTTTTCAATTAACTTTTAGCTTCTGAATTGTTTTGATAATTAAAACTGAGTGGGTGACAAATTTATGGTGCTTGCCTGTTTGCTAGTTGGCAGTTCGGCCAGTTAGGGTTCTTTTTACGTATTTTATGTTTGAGGGAAGCCAACTAGCTAATAGCTAATCGGCTAACCAGCAAAAAAAGAATCTGCTGTCTTCCAATCTGTCACACACTCATTAAAATTGCCCACTGCGAAAAAATCACAATGGGCAATTTATATAATAACAAATAAAGAGAATTATTAGTTCCCTTTTAGAGAAAAATTTGATTAACGAATCAAGGTTACATCTCCTCTAAGTTCCTCTACCTCGCCTGTAAATTTTCTAATAGCAACATGATATAAATAAACATCCGAAGGGGCTAATTTTCCATCAATGCTACCATTCCATCCCATGCTCGGATTTTCATTGTTATAAACTAAATCTCCAAATCGATTCCAGATGCGGAAACTCTCCACTTCTTCATACAGTCCGATAGTTTGGACATTAAAGAAATTATTTATTTGACTTCCGGGGGTGAATGCATTTGGCATCAATGCTTTAGCTGGGTCAACACAGATTGGTCCAATTTCGTAATTGGTAATACAACCTTTCTCTGTGGTGATTTGAAGCCCAAAAGTAACTGGTTCTTCTGTTAAAATTTGTGTTTCTACTGCACGAGAACTTGTACCAATAGTTTGATTATTTTGAACCCACTGATAGTTTGTTCCATTAGAAATAGAATCTACTGCAGCAGTAATCGCAATTCGTTCACCTTCGTTAAAACAATCTTCTCTACCATCTTGGAAAGGAACAAAAACAAAGCTATCTAATTCAACAAAATCATGTACCGTAACCAATATCTGTTCAGATAAGGTTTCACAACCATTGGTGAAATTAACGGTATAGCTTCTGTCTCCAAGCCCAGAGGCAGTAAGATCAACAGAAGGAGTCGTTGCATTAGATTCATCATTCCACAAATACTCATCATCGCTTGATTCAGGTTCTACGCTAGCGACTAGGGTAAAATCATCTCCTAAACAAACTTCATCGTCCTCACTTACGGTAAAAATAACAGGCTGAATTACTTCAATCTCAATAGTTTCTGAAATTGGAGGACAAAGTCCATTATCCGCTACAATGGTGTAACTGGCCGTCTGATCAGGTATAACAACTGGGTTGAGATCCGTAGAAGCAAACGCAGGATCGGTTGAAGTCCAAGTGAACGTTATATTAGGCTGAGGAACCGTTGATCCTAAAGTGATAGCTGATTCAAAACAAATAGCTTGATCCTCTACTAAGTTAAGAATTGGCAGTGGAATTACATCAATATTAATCGTCTCAGTAATAGATGGACAAACGCCATTATTATCTGCCACTACGGTATAACTGGTCGTTTGATCAGGTGTGACTACTGGATTGATATCATTAGATTCAAAGCCTGCTGGGTTTGAAGTCCAAGTGAAATTGACATTAGATTGAGGAACGGTTGTTCCTAAAGTGACTTCTTCTAGCGCACAAATTTCTCGATCTTCCGCTACGTTAAGTGTTGGTGGTAAGTATACATCAATATTAACCGTTTCTGTTTCAGATGGACAAATTCCATTATCTGCCACGACCGTATAACTGGCACTTTGACCAGGTGTTATTGTTGGGTTGAGATCTGTTGAAGCAAAAGCAGGATCAGTCGAAGTCCAGGTGAAGGTGGTATTCGGCTGAGGAACGGTTGTGCCCAGTGTGATAGCCGATTCTAAACAAATAGGTTGATCCGGTACTAGGTCAATTACTGGTGGCTGAATGATATCTGACTCATACATTCCAGTGGCTGGACAGCCAAAGACTTCGGCTTCTACGGTATACACGATATTGTCTGTTGCCGTCACTACTGGGTCAGGACATTCTTCACAGCTAAGACCAGCTGTTGGACTCCAGGTGTAAGTCGCATCTGGATCGGCTGTTTCAACAAATATCTGGAATGGTTCATCTCTACAAACCGTAGTATCGGGCATAATCGTCAGCTCTGGATCGATTACCGGAATCTCTACGCTCAGTGAAGAAGTACAACCGTTATTGGTCATTATACGTGTGTAAGTTACGGTATCTGGAATTGTAAAGAGCACTAAGTTGAATAAAGAGTCTGGTGTGATCTGTCCGGCCTGTGGAATCCATAAATTTTCTAAATCTGGATAATCCATTGGGTCATATAATTCACTAGTCAAAAAGACCGTATCATTTGGACAGTAAACTTCTTTAATTGGATTTATCATGATCGAGTCAACAGCTGGTAATGAATCTACCTGAATAAATACAGAGTCAATAATAAAACAAGCTGGTGTTTGTAGGGTAGCATAGTAAGTAGTAGACGTTCTTGGTGAAACAATCGGATTAGGACTGTTGATATCGCTAATATCTCCATCATCTGGAGACCAAACTATTGGATTATTCATTGGGACAATATCAGTTTCAAGCTGCACAGATTCACCGAGACAAATAAAAGTGGTATCGTTGGTAATATCTATGGCTGCTGCAATAACCGTTATTTCTACTGAATCCATTCTTGAACAGAAATTAGATTCACTGGTAGCAGTTAAAATATAAGTGGTCGTTTCTTGTGGAATTGCCACAGCGTTGGAGAGGGTAGGGTCTTCTATGGATTCAGCTGGGGTCCAAGCATATTCTGTCGTAGTAAAGAATATTTGACTGGCTAGTTCAACTGGCGACCCTTGACAAACGGTGGTATCAGGAACAACCTGAGGGAAGTCAAATGCATTTACTTCGATATTAACAGTATCTGTAACGATACAACCGGTCACGTTGACGGAGGCAACATAAGTTTGGTTGAAATTAGGGAAGGCATCAGTAGTTGATGAGTTAGGATCACTAAGATCATTCGTTGGAGTCCAACTTAGATTCAGGTCATCGACATTATTGGCAGCGGTTAATTGAACGGTATCTCCACGACAAATTCCGGTTGAGCCATCTACTTCAATCGTTAATTGAGGATCTATTCTCTGTATGTAAATAGAATCTTCTGCAATACAAGAAGATAGCGCGCCAAGCTGTCCAGTAACATATACATAACCATCTTCGGTAGGAGTAGCAACTACAGTTTGTTCGTTATTATCATCAAAAATATCCGAAGGTGTCCAAACAAATTCGGTAGCACCTGTTGCAGTTAAGGTTACACTATTACTACTATCTGCTAGACAAACCAAGGCCGTGTCAGCGCCAAGATTAATTTCAACCAATGGTTGATCAATAATTGTGATTACAATATCTTCTAATTCAACAATTCCACAACCGAAATCATTAGAAAGAGAAATAATAATAGTTTCGTCACCTTCCAGGATCATATCCGTAATTGGAATGATAGAAAAACCTAATTCTGTTACACCTGCAGGGATGGTAATCTGGTTAGGGATATCTAAAATATAATCTACATCGCGGGTAGCGGTTCCGCTAATATTGACGGTATATGTTTGGTCTTCTTCTAGTTCATTGTTTAGACGAACAAAAATTTCGTCTTCCGTTCCACTACAATCTTCTACTAAAAAGTCAATTCCAAAAGCAGAACCAAAAGCGAGATTAGGAACACCACCACGAAGCTCACCGATGAAAACACCAGAGTCATAGTTATCATCTCCTCTGTCAGCAATGGCGAATTTTAGTTTATAATTATTACAAGGTACCACTGGAACTGAAGCGGTCAGCGATTTTTTTACTCCTTGAAAGTCAGAAGTTAGTCCATCATATTGGACGGAAGTTCCGTTAAGGTTATTTCTAAAGTATTCCCAATTTTGGTTTGGGTTAACACTGTTAATTTCTACAAAAGTATTTGTGCCAGGAATGATAGCGACATTTTGTTGGTTGTCCACATTTGGGTCACCAACAATTCCAGGTCCTTTTACCAATAAGGCAAAGATGTCATTGAAATTACCACCAACGAATTCAGGATATTCTTCAGAACCAAAAATATACTCAAATCGAAGTTCATCGGTTGCGACGAAAACATCCAATTCAACTACACAGGCATCTTGAGAGGTTTGTCCACCATTCAGATCAGAAAAATAATCAAGATCACTATCACCAGGCGCTCCATTTTGGACAGCAGAGGCAGCATTGTCATTCGGACCAACAGCGTTGAGTGCGCCTCCACTGGTTAAGATAATACCTTTACCTAATCCTAGGTCTGTATCGTCTCCAGCCGTAAAAGTTCCTAAGGAACCTTCTGGACAATCTATGTTATCTACCGTGATTACTGTTTGACTGGTTGTAAGTGCATCAATGATGACCTCATCACTAATATCTGTTTCAACAGTGATTGGATTATTAGTTTCACAAGGAGAACCAGAGCATTCCCACGATCCAGCGAACCCTTCGAACTGATTGGTACCATCACTAATTAATTCTACCGTTAAACATCCACTACTAGCTTGAACAGTATAACAGACACCTCCTTCGTTGGTAGTAAAATTACCACCGATGAGCTCGTCGATCACTGGACTGGTATTATCAGGTCCATCATAAAAAATTAAGTTATCGGCACCGAAAGCAGATTCTATATTATAGTATTCTAAATTAAAGGTAACACAACTATTGAATGGCGCATTTGGACAGATAGAAAAAGAATTATTACTATTAGCGCTATAATCACCATCTGGTCCACCATCATCAAATAAATTTCCAGTACAAGCAGTCGAACCTGATTGATCAATGGTACTAATTGGATCTCGTTCTTTTAAGCATAAAAGAAACGATCCTGAGTTTGGCGTTGCGGTAGAAGACCAATCGTTAATTCTCATATAGTACGTCTCTCCGAAGTCAAGACCCAATAATTCAAAATTAAGTTGGGTGGTTCCATTAAGCTCTGCTCGCGCACAAGAAAGTAGCGCGAATTCGTCAAAACCACATTCTCCTCTATAAATAGCTACCTGAGGATTGCTTAATGGACTTCCACCTAAGCTATCCATGATTCCAGTAATGGTAACTGAATAATCTTCGATGGTATCACTAGCTACAAAACTGAACCAAACATCTCTTCCAGTAAAATTCCAATCCCCACCTGGATTACAATCCATTGGGACATTATCATTTCCAATATTGGATTGAGTTGCACCTGCACTGCTAAAGAAAGTATCTACTGCACAAAAAGGCAATACTCCAAGATCAATAAGGTCGTCACACTCATCATTGACGGGCTGAGCAAAAAGCGAAGCAGTTAGAAAAAGGAAAAGAAATGTAAATAGCTTATTCATAAAATCAGTTGTTTCAATACCAATAGGTAATAATGTAAATTCCGTCTAATAGGACGGAGTTAGGAATTGGGTCAAAGATAAAATCTTTTTAATGATTCCTTGACTTATATTAAAAAAAAATGATGTCGGAATTAGACAATAATGAAGAGATATTACAGGGATTTAGGATTAAATCCCTTGTTTAGGCCAAGCAGAATTCTTAAAGTGTAGGCAGGAAGGGCTATTATTACCTGAAGTATTTGATGAGTTACCTTCTCTATCATTTTGTATATCGTCTTTATTGGTAGAATTATTTCTCTTTAAAAAGTATTATTCCTCATTTAGCAGATTTTGCTTTTGCGCTTGAAGTTGAATTTGCTTTTGAATTTGTTCTTGAGGTGATTATTCATAGTTTTTACTGATCTTTACAGTCCTTTAAGGCTTTTTGGATATCCTCGACTTTTACATGTTGAAGAGCATTACCCCAAGCATGATTTACGTAATTAATTACGTTGGTAATCTGTACTTCATTTAGATCTTTTACGCCAGGCATTTCCTGATTATAGGTCTTTTGATTGACTAGAATGGTATCGGACAATCCATATCGGATAATACAGGCTAAGTGGTCTTGATTTTTTGCTAGATAGTCAGCTTCAGCTAAAGGAGGGTAGAGGCCTTTGAGTCCAGAACCATCATCCATATGACAGGTAGCACAATAGAAATTATAGAGGTTTCTGCCTTGTTTATAAGGTTGATAATCACAAGAAGTCCCCAAAAAAAAGAGTACTAAAAAACATAAGCAGCAAAAGCATCTGATTGAACTCATAAGTTTATTCTTCAGTAGAATTATCTAGTAATAATCTGTCTATATTATCCATGAATTCATCTACTTCATCAGGATCCATCCCATTAGCGTGAGCACGGACTAGTCGATTTTGATCAACAAGAATGATTGTTGGGCTATGATCATATCCTCCATCGACGGAATCGTCTTCCAAAGCAGTTATAAAATAATTATCAGCCATTTCGTAGAGTTTATCCTTATCACCTGTGACTAAATGCCATTTTTTACTGTCAATTTCTAGTTTATTGGCATAATCCTTCAGACGAGGGATGGTATCACGAGGGGTGTCAATTGAATGAGAGATAAGACTAACTCGATCATCGTTTTCGTATTTATCGTAAATCCGCAGCATTTGTTTTTTTACTTTTGGACAGATAGTGGGGCAGTGGGTAAAGAATACATCTACGATATATACTTGATCTTTAAAAGTTTGATTGGTAACGATATTACTATCCTGATCAATAAATGAAAAGTCAGGAATACTTTGATAAACTGTTTTCCCATCTATCACATCTTTAAAGCCCATGACAGGTAATTTTCCCTTTGGTTTGGTACATCCAAATAGAAAACCAACCGCAACTATTGAAATAACAAAAAAGTATTTATACATGATCTGATTATTTTATTTTGTAGAACTAGGATTGATTAATGTGGCATTTTCAGCTTCCTTCAAAGCCTTTTTAGCAGAGGCAATACTTTCTAACATTTGATCTCGCACCTTTGTGATTCTATCCTTTTCATTTTTTAAATAGGTTAAGGCAGTCGCCTCATCGGTTTCAGGAGTTGGATTACTAAATTCGGCCATCCAACTCATCATCCCTTCATCGGCATTTTCTAAGGCATTCAAATGAGTTAGAATGCTAGGATAATTCGGTGTTTTTACCAAGCTGGTATCGATGGCTTTTAATTGTCTTTTTAGTCGCTGGATGGTACTCATCTCTGGCATCACATTATCGTGAATCTCCATGACTATAGTATACATTTTTTCCTGTTCTGTTTTTTGACGATGACAAGCAGTAGAGAGAAAGATTGATAAGCAAAAAAATGAGATAAGTAGAGTTGAAAGCAGACGCATAGGTTGTGTTTTATTTTGTTTTCCTGGTATTGCTACAAAGCTCAATATAATTGATCTAATTTCAAAGTCTGGATTGTAAATAGGTCGTCATAATCTTACCAAACTAGGGGAATTTTATGGATTTGCGCATGGCTTTTTTCTCACTTTGCTCCTTTTTGTTTTTAAGGCGTTTGGCGTTTTGATTTTTTGTAATCCTCTTTTTTTTACGAATTGGTTTTACGTATAGTCCTTTTTTTAAAAGTTTGAATAACTTATTGATTGCCAGTTCTTTATTCTTTAATTGAGATCTGGTTTGTTGACATTTTACGATTAAAATACCAGCCTTAGTAATTCGATTGGCCAGTTTTTGGGAGAGTCTTATTTTCTCAATTTCTTCTAACCCTTTTGAATTATTGACATGAAAATGAAGTTCTACTTTCGTAGAAACCTTATTCACATGTTGTCCGCCACTCCCAGAACTTCGAGCCATTTTCATGACCAACTCTCCTTTTATAATTTCTCTTTTCATGTTTATTATTTTATTTGTTCAAATTGCGTTTGTATGGTTAACAAAAACGGTCTAATTTTAATTCCAGTAAGGTAGTGAAAAGTTTGATAGCGTTTAGTTTATTTTTTCTCAACAATTTTCAATAAAAATTGTTAGAAAAATTAAACTCAAACTAAGTAATCTTTTTTGTTTTTTTTAAGACGTCTCTTAGAGGCTTTCGTTCAATTTTTTTCCATCTACTCTTTTCCATTTTTTTAGATCAAAAAGGAATGAATTATGAAAGGTAAGCGCGTAATTGTTTGGTTTCGTCAAGATCTGCGGTTAGCGGATAATGAAGCACTTACTCACGCTATCATTAGTGGGGAGGAAGTATATCCAGTTTATATTTTTGATGAACGTCTTTTTATGGGGAAAACTCGTTTTGGGTTTTCTAAAATAGGCAAGTACCGAACAAAATTTATTATCGAGGCTGTTCAGGATCTACAAACCAATCTTCGAGCGTTGGGTAGTGATCTGATTGTAAAAATTGGAAAACCAGAAGAAGAAATTTTTTCCTTGGCTCGTCAGTTAAAATCTAGTTGGGTTTTTTGTAATAGAGAGCGAACAAGAGAGGAAGTAGAAGTGCAAGATGCATTAGAACGAAATCTTTGGTCTGTTGGTCAGGAAATCATTTACAGTCGAGGTAAAATGCTTTATTATACGCAAGATTTGCCTTTTCCTATCACGCATTGTCCAGAAGTATTTAGCAATTTTAGAAAAGAAGTAGAGCGATTTGTTCAAGTAAGAGAACCATTGAGTAAGCCAGATGCTTTTAATCCAACTACTGTCGATATCCCAAAAGGCAATATTCCTACACTTGCTGACTTTGGTTTAGAAGAATTTGAAGCACCTTCGCAAGCTTTTTCACCGAAAGGTGGAGAAACCAATGCTTTGAATAGATTAAAATACTACTTATGGGATACCAATTTGATTAAAAAATATAAGGAAACGAGAAATCAATTACTTGGACAAGATTATTCCTCTAAATTATCTCCATGGCTAGCCCAAGGTTGTATCTCTCCTAAGACGATATATAACGAACTAAAAAAATATGAGGCTGAAAAAGGAAGCAACGACTCGACTTATTGGTTGTTCTTCGAATTACTTTGGAGAGATTTCTTTCGTTTGATGGGAAAAAAACATGAAAATCAAATTTTCTTAAAAGGAGGAATTAAAGGAGAAATTGATCCAACTTGGCAAGACAACAAAAATTTACTCCAATTATGGATTGAAGGGCGCACCGGTGTTCCCTTTATAGATGCAAATATGAGAGAATTAGCCATGAGTGGATTTATGTCCAATCGTGGTCGACAAAACGTAGCGAGCTTCTTAGTCAAAGATTTACACGTCAATTGGCAATTGGGTGCTTCCTATTTTGAGTCCATTTTAATAGATTATGATGTAACTAGTAATTGGTGCAACTGGAATTATATAGCTGGTATAGGGAATGATCCTCGTGAAAACCGATATTTTAATATACTTTCTCAAGCTCGTCGCTATGATCCCAAAGGAGAATATGTAAAAGCGTGGCTCCCAGAACTCGAATCTGTCCCCGATCATAAAATACATCGGCCTGATCAACTCTCTTCTCAAGAGCAAATTTCTTCCCACGTAAAAATTGGTGCAGATTATCCAAGATCCATGATAAGTATGTCTCGTTGGGACTAGTGCAACAGGCACTAAATCATTATGTTAGGTAGCTTGTTAAGAATATACCATAGAAGTGTTTGATTTTGCACTTGCACTTAAAAAATTTTCATCCTATTGATTACACATAAATTGAATGCCGAAGTCACTGGTTTTGTCAATTTTCTATTATAAAAAGGGTATTTTTCCTAATAATCAGTGGTAGATTGTGCATTTTTTCAAAATAAATGCTATTTTGCGGTCACAAACACGAGAGGAGATAATAATATCAATCCAATACTTTACGTTACTAATTTACTCAAATTAGTTCACTCCCTGTCTATATTATACAATTTTTGTATTTAGATACGTGGTTTTGTATGCTATTTTTTCCTGCTCGTTTTTCAGAACTTTTAGGAATCTTACAATATGCAAAACATCAACAAGACACCATTGTCTCTAGGCTCTTTGTTTAGAACAATCACCCTTTTCCTGGTCCTATTTTTCTTTAATCAATCGGTTTCTTTAGCTCAATGTGCTCCTGGCTCACCAACTTGTGCCGACTCTGACGTAATTGACTTTCCTTTCAATACCACAATGCTTTCCGATATTAATGGTAATGGAGAAATCCCAGGTTGTGGAGGACAAGGATTTTTTCACAATACCACCTGGTATCGGATCATTCCGACAACTCCTTTCATTTTTATTGAAATTACAGGAACTAACTGTACAACCGTAGGGGGAAACCAAGGACTTCAGGCCGGACTTTACCCTTCTGATATTAACGGCGGGTGTGACCCCAACCTGCCTCCGGTAGGTACGATTCAGTGTGATTGTGCCGGACCAGGACAAGTTATTACCCTGGGTGGTGTAGTTGTTCCTGGAGAAGATTATTTCATTATGATAGATGGATGTAGTGGTTCTACTTGTGAATTATTCATGGAGCTTACTACTGGTAGTGTAGCGGCACCTCCACCACCAAACCTAGGAAATCCATCTCAACCTACTACCGATGATCTGATTCCTACTTGCCCAGGCGCAGAATTAACCTTCTCTGTTCCGCCCGTAAATGATGCAGACGCCTATATCTGGAACTTTCCTCCCGGTACAACCATTCTTTCCCAGAATTGTAATGAGGTCACCGTCGAATGGGGACCATTGGGTGGTGATGTAACTGTTACGGTACAAAATACTAGCAGCGGTGGGATGAATACTAGTCCTGCACTCCCTGTTCCTGTTGATCCTCCTATGTACTCACTTACTCGTGATTATTGTGCTCCGGAAGATCCAGGTTATAGCTTCTATGGTGATGGAGTTACTTATTCAGCAGGGGTTCATCAAATTTTAGTCCCCGGACCAGTTTGTGATACTCTAGTCACTTTAACGGTA
>CALGJS010000029.1 GCA_937927835.1 uncultured Saprospiraceae bacterium
GAAATCACTTTTATTTCGTGACCCAGTACATCAAATAAACTAATCTTTACCGAACCAGCAGGAACCGTAAATTCTAAATTAATATAATTTCCAAATGGATTTGGAAAAACTTTTAACGATATTTTATTTTCTAATAATACAGGATTGGTAGAAGTCGTTTGACAGTTTTCTAAAACAGGAATGTGCTGAAAGTCTTCATATAAAAGTTCTTTGACTGTTTGTGTATCCAACCCAAACCAATCCACCAATACCGATCCATAAACAGAACGAAAATCGTATTGCATCGGAACTCCTTCTTGTGGACTTACTTCCTCTGGAATTGTAGGATTATCTCCAATGATTGTTGAGTTAACACAGGATCCAAACAACATCATAGGAGCCGCATTTCCATGATCAGTTCCTAAACTTGCGTTCGAGCTAATCCGTCGACCGAATTCAGAATAGGTCATTCCGATCACTCGTTCTTCCAATCCAAGTAATTCTAGATCATTTTGAAAAGCGCAAATTGCTTCCGATAGCGTCTCCAGCAGGGTAGCATGAACACCAGTTTCATTGCTTCCTTCTACGACCTGATCGGAATGAGTATCAAAACCACCCAGACTTACTACGTAGACTTTTGTTTGTAAACCTCCAGCAATTAATCTTGCGACCAGTTTTAGTTTTTCTGCTAATTGATTAGAATCATTATATTTTGTAGATAAATTATTTCCACTCTCATTGGCTGTTTCGATTACTGATCCATAGGCATTTGATTGGATGATACTAGTACTTAAAAAATCTAATTTATCACCATAACAGGACCCAGGTACAGTAGTGCTAATCGGAGTATTGAGAGCGGTGATATTATCGGGGTTTACCAAGGCTAAACTAAAACTACCATTGGTTCCTTCACAGGTTTCATTCACCGCAGAACCAATGGTAAGGGCAAATGGATCAGGATTTTCTGCATTTGGATATCCGGCAGGATAATCTGGTGCTAATAAATTAAAATATCTTCCAAGCCAACCAGTACTTAAAAATTGATTTTCTTCTGAAGCGGTTTGCCAGATATCCATCGATCGAAAATGAGAACGATTTTGATTTGGATATCCTACATTTTGTACGATGTTTAATTTTCCTTCATCAAAAACATTTTTTAAATCGCCCATCACTGGATGAAAACCCAAGGTATCTGTTAGGTCGAGAATAGAGGATTCTGGAACTACCACATTTGGACGCGTTGCTTGTAAGTTGGCATATTGATCTTTTGGGATCAACATATTTAATCCATCATTTCCTCCGTCGAGTTGAATCAACACAAGGACTCTATCATCTCCATCTAATAAATTGAAAAAAGGATTATTTAAAGCGGAAACTTTCACTCCACCCAAAATAACGGGAACGGTGGCCGCAGAACTTCTTTTTAAAAAGGTTCTTCTTTTCATAATAGTAATTTTTTCCTTGGTGTGTTTAAATAAAATGAAATTCTGGCATGTTTAACATGGTCTCAAAAAGAGATTTGAGTTTGGATTTGATGGCATCTTCTAAATCTAAATCTCCCTGTATATAAGTACCATATTCTACCGTCCATTCGAAATCGGGAAGTCCTGGTATAAGCCTTTCTTTTAGTGCGGTTATTTGTTCATCATTCAGGGGTTGAACAAAAATTATATTACCCATTTCACGAATTAACTCATTGGGATCTTCCGGGTTTACCAGACTGGCAACAAAAGCAAGGACATCAATTTCCAGTCTGAATCCATTACGGTTAAAGCCATTGATAATTCCCTGGACAAAATTTTGCCGTAGTCCCAGGCTGACAGAATTAATCCATAATTTATCTAGTTGAGGCGTTTGATAATAGGCTTTCCAACCAGCTACTGTAGGGTGATAATGAATAGCCATTCCATGATCATTTACTTGAAGCCTAAGGTAATTCATGATGCGATAGTCCAGTTGATAATCTTCAGGTTGTGCTACTTCGAAAGTGGTCATAACTTTAAAGAAATGGTCTATTGGATTAGCAATCATACATCCTCGAATACTTTCATCATAAAATTGTTCAGAAGATAAAAGCGCCATCAATACCTCCTTGATTTCAAAATTCTGATCGATCATCATCTCCGCCATTGGAGTAATTACATTAGCTGAAACTTCTGGTGTTATTTCCGGATGTACAAACCAAATATATAGTTTTTCACAGATAAAGGTAGCCACTTGAGGTTTTTGAAAAATGATATCAATCACTCGTTTATATTCCTCAGCTCCTTCGTTTGAAATGATTTGACTATTGAATCGGGGGGATAAAATCTTTTCTCCTTCATCATGAGACCCTGCAATAAACCTAGGAATGGTAGGATCAAATCCATTGGTGATGGGAGAACCATGACGCCAACCAGTGAGCGCTCTGGCTATTTGGATTATATCTTCTTCCGTGTAATGGCTATAATCACCTGGACCTACAGTTGGTCCTTTGCCTAGGGTAAATAATTCCAGTAATTCTCTGGCATAATTTTCATTGGGTCCATTCTTTCTGTTTTGTGTTCCATTCAGGTAAACAAGCATGGAGGAGTCAACGGTAATTTCTTCTACGAAGGTTTTAAAATTACCAAATGCATTTCTTCGCAATAATGTTTGATAATTATACATTTGTCTGCTCCTTGATGAGCCGGATACGACAAAATGATTATGCCAGAAAAGACAAAGCTTTTCGATTATATGTAGTCGGGTATCCCGCATTTGTTGGTATCGCCAGGTCAAAAAGGATCGCCTTCTTGCTCCCGTTACCCCTGTCATAACTGGTCGTAGCGCATTGATCCAGGTTTGACCATTGGGAACCAAAGGATCATCTTCAAAATCATAATAGACGGGTGGATCCAAAACTGGAATTGGACCGAAAAGTCGATCAATGGTGGCAGCCATTCCTTCTTCCACTGCTTGATCTATTTCTGCTTTGGTTGGGCCAAATGTGGTCCGCCGCAAAAGGTGAGCAGCAGTCGCAAAGTCCCAAGTTCCTGTAAAGGTATCGAAGGAATTGGTGATGGCAATATTTGTATCTTTTTCGGATTTAGAAATACCAAGAAGCATTTCCAGGGTAGCTCTTCTTTTCATCTTTCGGAAATTATTTAGTGTGCGATTTTTATAAAACTAATGATTGTCAGACTGAAAAATTATAAAATAGTTTAATGCACAGTGTATTTAATCTAAGGTAGAAAAAATAATCCACTAAAGTATAAAGGGTAACCGATTTTCAATTCGATTACCCTTTTTCGGATAAAGATTTGGTTAGAAGGTTTATTTGGCCGTATAGCTAGTTCCTTCTTTCAATTGTCTTTCGATCCCTTTTTTAGTTTTGAATTTAGTGGGAACCGTATAGACTATATTTTTTCCCGGTTGGTTGACCTCAAAATGAAGATGTGGTCCACTTGACCAACCAGTGTTTCCACTATAACCTATTACATCTCCAGCTTTTACTTTATCTCCAATTTTTACTTTGCTGCCATTATGTTTTAAGTGAATATATCGAGCAGAAGTTCCATCGTCATGATAAATAACGATATAGTTTGCTTTACCTTGGCATTGGGCACTTACACAGCCTGTATTAGAATCTTCTTTTACCCGAATAACGGTTCCTTCTCTAGCAGCACAAACTTTAGATCCAACCTCCATATTGAAATCTAAACAGTTCATATTTTGGTGAGAAAAACGCCCTCCATATCCCTGTCCAACAACATAGGCTTCATTAGAAGCAAAGGGTAGTAGGTATTCATAAGAATCATCATGCTTTGCATTTAAAACATCTCCAACATTATAATTGAAACTATAACGATAAGACATGCTTCCACTTTTAAGTGTTTTAGAAGGAGAGATGGTCAATAGTTTATATTTTTCAGAACGCGTAGGAACAACCGCTGTTAATGGAAGTGAGACATCCGTATCCATATTGGTTAAATCTGGAAATTGAATATCTACGGTTAATGGACAGTATCCGATATTCTTCGCAAAAATAATAATATCACCATTTGCCTGATCTTCCTCAATAATTTCTAAAAGTTGATCTCTGGTTTGAAATTCATTCCCATAAAAGTGATCGTGTTGACAACTATGTTGTTCCATTCCTAAAGAGGAATTAACTTCCAGATTTTGTTGGAAAATCAAATAACCTCCAGAAATTAAGGCAAAGACTAAAACGAAAGCTTTTATAAATCTCATATATTAGACGTTTTAATGGGGAATAATCAGGTGAATATTGCTATAAAATATCTAACGTAATTTAAGACAAATCTAGTGCCAGTCGCAATAGGTACGGAGGTTAATTTTCTGTTAATTGACCTTTCTTACATTGCTGATCTATAGTTTTTTATCCGTTTTGATCAACTTTAACCTAAAAATCATCTTCCCTCAGAATAGTCTTAGTCTGTTTTAGGCAGAAAACTCATCGAAATTGAGTTAACGCAATGTCTTGTATTCTTATCCGTAAAACGTTCACCTTCAAAGACATGTCCAAGATGACCTTCACAATTACTAC
The DNA here is from genome assembly GCA_937927835.1 of uncultured Saprospiraceae bacterium. Taxonomy (GTDB): domain Bacteria; phylum Bacteroidota; class Bacteroidia; order Chitinophagales; family Saprospiraceae; genus JALZUU01. Next base: position 4,508 of record CALGJS010000029.1, read on the forward strand.
ATACAATTTCAACTCTACGACCATCGGCATCTCTGACCCTTTTTACAGCTCCAGCTATTTCGTCATCAAAACTTGGCCAACCACAATTGGAGTTAAATTTATCTTCTGATTTATAAAGTGGTGAATCACATTGTTTACATATATAAATTCCGGGTAATTTATTATCCGTATATTCGCCTGTAAATGGACGTTCCGTGCCTTTGTTAATGATGACACGTTTCTCTTCTGGACTTAGTTCATTATATGACATATTTAAAATATTTTAATATTTAAGTAACAATATTGATAGCTTTGCAGTACAACTTACTATTACAACGAATCAGATTCAATTTAGATCAAAAATTTACCATTTTTTCACAAACTATGGTCCTTATGATCCAATATTCTTTTTCTTTCTACCTCAACTTTATTGTATTATCCCTATTGGGATCTTCCTCACTTTCGGCTGATAATCTCAATTTATTATTTACTGATTCTATTCCTCCAGCACCTACTTTAAACGCAGGAAGTTTAAATGTAGGTGGTCCCTTTACTGTTGGAATTGGTTTTTCAGAAAATGTTTATGGATTAACTGCAGATGATTTTTCTATAGAAAATGGTGAAGTAATCCAGGTAACTGGCGGTGAGATGAATTATACGGTACTCATCGATCCATATGAAGTCGGAATCGTTCGTTTTAAAGTACCTGCTGGAGTTGTAGTGGATGAAGCTGGTAATGCGAATACACCATCCGGAACTTTATCTGTAAATTTTACAGACGAAGAAGAACCGATAGTAGTACTTGAAACACCTCAATCTACTGTTAATGATGTTTTCCCAGTTTCCGTTGAATTCAATGAACCTGTTTCTGGTTTAGAAATAAGTGATTTTAATATCAGTAATGGAGCGGGAGTTGATTTATCTGGAAGCGGGATGAGTTATGTTTTGAATGTAAACCCAGGTGCTGTTGGTGCAGTTTCTATATTTTTACCAGCTAATGTGGTAGTTGATACAGCAGGTAATCCAAATTTGGTATCCAACTTTCTACAAGTAAATTTTGGAACGATTGATATTACGGCTCCTGAAGTGACCTTAAGCACTTCGAGTACAGAAGTATCAGAACCATTCATCGTAGAAATTAGATCGTCTGAAGCAATTACTGGTTTAGAATTAGGAGATTTCTCAGTAACAAATGCCGACCTTTCTAATCTGGCAGGAAATGGAAATGTGTTTACTCTTTTAGCAACTCCAATTGTCGAAGGAGAGATTCGTTTGTCTTTAGAAGCAGAAACCATTGTGGATCTATTTGATAATCCAAATGATGTTTCAAATGAATTGGTAATAAATTATCTTATTCCGCTAGCTCCTGATACGATTCGTCCAACCATTATTTTGGAAGAAATACTTACTGGAACGGAAGGAGCTTATGCCATGAAAATTGAATTTAGCGAATTGGTAGATGATTTATCTATGGCAGATCTTAGTTTAGAAAATGCGACGATTACCTCTTTTACTGAAAACGATTTTGAATATACCGTGAATTTTACCGCACTTGATTTCGGGATAGTTATATTTTCTATTCCAGAAAATGTAGTTGGTGATGAGGCTGGAAATGGCAACATTGCTTCAAATATTATTACTTGGGAATTTATTGATAATACACCGGTTGATCCAGAGCCTATTCTTGATATTGTAGTTAATAGAATAGAAGATGGAGTTCAAATTGATTGGTTTACAAACACGGAATCATATAATGCATTTTTCGAAATATGGTATAGTGAGGATGGAATTAATTTTAATCAATTAAACGAAATAATTAGTATTGAAAATTCTACTGGTTTATTTCCTTATGATTATCTACATGATTCTCCGAAATTTGGTTTAAACTATTATTTTGTTCGTCAATATGACCTTAATGGAGATTTTGTAGACACCGAAATTGCTATCATTGATTTCCTTAATCTATTTCCGGAGGCCTTGATTTATCCAAATCCAGCTTCTAATATGGTAACATTTAATACGACCCAATATGCTGGTACACGTTGTGAGATTATGGTTTATAATACACTCGGCCAGATATTTCTATTAGAGGTGTTTGAAGCATTACCAAATGCTCCAATTGAAATTGATATTAGCGATTTTCAGGCTGGAGTTTATGGTGTTCAATTTTGGATCAAGGAAACTGCAAGAATAGAGTCTAGTTTTGTAATTATGCGTTAGTTTTTTTAACTAAAAATAAAAAAGGCTGCTTAGTTGAAAAATCCAACTAAGCAGCCTTTATCTTAAGATTAAGTTTAAATATAGATTATAAAACTGCTATTTGCTTTTTTAGTTATCAAATATTACCAACCTCTAATTCGTATTATTCTTTAATAAACTTTCGGACTATTTGTTCTCCATTTTCTAATTCGATATTTAAAAAGTAAACACCTTTTGAAAGATGATTTAATTCAAAATTTTCTTCCTGAAAATCTTGAAAAGATGGAGTAGTTTCTAGTATTTTTCTACCTAGCAAATCTAAAATAGATATCTGAGCAGTATGATTTCCATGTAGCGATAATGTAACTGTAAGGTTATTTCCTACCGGATTTGGTCTAATTCCGATTATCAATTCATCCGCATTCATTTTAGCAGAAACAATTTTTGAAAATTCAAATTTTTCATCATAATCAATTTGCTTTAATTGGTAATAATAGGTTTGACCAACCAACACATTTTTATCATCAAAATGATATTTGTTTCCATTGTTTGTCCCAAAACCCTCAACCCATCCAATTCTTTCGAATCCACGATTCGGCTCGGTGCTACGATGAATTTCAAACCCTGCGTTATCAATTTCATTACTCGTTTCCCAAGCTAATGCAATATGCTTTTCTTGCTCATATGCTGTAAACGTTAACAGTTCAACTGGCAGAGAAGAAAGCGGAACGTTTGAACAAATTTCCAAGCCCCAACTATTCAAGACACCTCCATCTTGGTTTGTGTCATCTTGAATTTGAAGCACCCATGTTCCATTAGCAGGCAATCCATTAAGGCCGCTTAAAGCATCCGTAGGAGCAATGGTTTGTTGATTACTTAGAGGACAAGCGACAGTACCTCCATCATCTGATATCTCCAAATTAAAATTATCAGCACCTCCACATTCATCACTTAGTAATTTTAATTCTAGGCCATTTGGATGCACCAATACAAATTCTAGATCAGCAACAAAAGAATGATCACCGGTTAAATTCACGACTTTAATATTTGTAATGTCGGTATTTAAATTAACTGTCAAATCTGAAGTTACCAACGGCGTTCCATTCTCAGAAATGCTTACGGGAATATCAACACTATTAAAAACTGTACAGGTTTCTGTAAAGCCAATAACAATAGGCTGTGGTGTAACCGTGAAAAAGATATTATTAGAACAAATAATTTTGAAACGAATATCTTCACTTTCTATACTAGGTACAATAAAATCATAGCTTCCATTATTCGGTTGGTTGGTAGCGATATTACTGAAACTTCCACCACCATCGGTAGAAATCAAAATGTCTACTTGAGAGCAGGATACGGGAGCTAAATCGGTGTCAGCGACATCCCATGTAAGGGTTTTTGATTCACCAGACATCCATGTTTCAGCAGTGGTTGGATAAGTAAAAACAAATGGTCCTGCATTCGCAGTTGTGGTTACTTCCATATTGTCTCTAGCCACACAGCCATAAACACTATTATTATCTCTTACACTTATTCTGAAATCCAAAACTCTTGATACGCCAGGAAGTACTTCCCATTCATTGGTTTCACCCGAAAGTAAGGATGCCATATTGGGAAAGACTCTTACTGGATCGATGGTTGGATCTAAACTTCTAAAACTAGGACCTTGGGTATTTGAAGGTTCTGGTGGCATAGCCTCACCTGTTTCATGATCCATTTGCTCCCAACAATAGGTAATTGGATCTGCATCCGGATCTGTTCCAACAGCTGTTAATTCAAAAGGAGTTGCAATTGGTATGGTGTAATTATTCCCTGCTTCTGCAGTAGGCGAACCATTTGATGAGGAAAGTATCGCTGCACAATTCCCACTTCCCGTTACGAAATTTGCGAATTCTAGAAGGTTTACTCCGTGAAAATAATCATCGCTATTAGTTTGAACATTAGGTACACAAATTCCAGCATACCCCATAATGGTGGAGGCACTACCAGGTTCTACAGAAGCACTACTACGCTGGCAACTATTGTTTTGAGTATGGTTTCCGCCAAATTGGTGACCTATTTCGTGCGCAACATAATCAATATCGAAAGGATCACCTATCGGATTCCCTTGTCCTGTTACTCCTCTTGCTTTCCTAGTGGGGCTACATGGAGCTCGAAGGCTTGCGATTCCGCCACCACCTGTGCTAAATACATGACCAATATCATAATTAGCGGTACCAATAATATTGTCACATGTAGTTTGGTTTTGGCCCAACATAGCCGAGCCATTAGAATTAGTATATGGATCTGTATCTGGATCAGTAAAGATAATTAGGTTATTATTTTCTACAATTTGCATGGTAATTCCGGCATCTTGTTCAAAAACGCCATTTACTCGATTCATGGTTGTAACCATCGCAGCCAAGACATCCGAAGTGATATCTCCATTAAGATCATCGCCATCATCATGAAATGCAGCATATTCGCCAGTACAAGCTAAGGCAAGACGATATTGTCGAAATTGACAATCTCCAACCGCCAAAAAAGAATTATTAATAGTCGCCGGAACCTCAGTAGCTACTTCTTCCACATGGCATTCAATTCCATTTCCTTTAATTGGGAAATCTTTCCGATAATAAGACATATATTGATTCTGCTGGGCAACCAAGGGATCTACATAGATCGTGCTTTTTCCAGTAGATCGGATCATGGCATGAAATCCTTTGGGAGTTATATCTAATTTTGCTACGGCTGTTGGATCATCTAAACCAATGGCAGTATAGGAATGGATATTTGGAAATTTCTTAGCAAGTCGTTTTGCCATCACCGAGAACTCAAGTACTTTAAATTGAGCGGTACTACCATCTGGCATCGGAAGAGAAACAACGATATTGTTTTGAGGATTTTCAGCTTCTATTGAAAATCTACTAGGAGCTTCTTGAAGCAATTCCTCAAGGGCTAATTTGTCTGTTAATTGGAAAGGCTGGTATGCCGTTGGCAAAGTTTTCATCGGACTTGAGGCCTGTAGAAGTGTTTGATTATGATTGGATACTTTCCAAAAAGCGTTTTGGTTTTGAGCAATTAAAGAAGTGATTGGTTGAAATAAGAGGATTATTCCAACCATGAGTTTGGTCAATGGATATTGCATAGATTAATTATTTCTCTCTGAAGTTTTTACAGAACTTCTTTGTTAAAAAAATACATTTCCATTTGGTTTATCACCTAAAAAACGTGATTTTTCTCAAAGGTAACAAAAGAAATAAGAGGAGTTGGAAGTTATTTGACATAATTACCAAATTTATATAGCTTTGATCACTAAATATCCAATGTTCTAGAAGTAAATACTAACTTATTCCAATAAATCTTTGGGTAACCGTTTGGTGTTTTTGGCTCCAAGTTTTCTAATCTTTTCTGCTCGACCAAGAAGCGTATCTCCATATTTTTTGGAATCCATCATTTTATTCATCGCTGAGTGATAGGCATTTTGGGATTGGTCAATTCTATGTCCAACTTGTTGGAGGTCTTCTACGAAGCTACAAAGTTTGTCATATAATAAACCACTTTGACGAGCGATTTCTAAAACAGATTTCTTTTGTTTTTCTTGTTTCCAAATGTAAGAGACTGTTCGCATAGTGGCCAAAAGGGTAGAGTTAGATACCATGACAATATTTTTATCCAAGGCATCCAAAAATAGTTGTTGATCATTTTGAACTGCCAAAGCGAATGCCGGTTCAATTGGAACAAAGAGTAAGAGATAATCAGGAGATGAAATTTGATAAAGGTGTTGGTAATTTTTACTACTTAGATCGTTTATGTGGCGTCGCATGCTATCCACGTGCGCCTTTAGATGTTTGTCTTTATTATTTCCTGAGCAGTATTTTTCGTAAGCAACCAATGAAACTTTAGAATCAATGACCAAGTGTTTTCCCTCGGGTAGGTTAATAATAAAATCTGGGCGTTTGATCTTCCCATGAATGTCAACATAACTTGCTTGGGTCGTAAAATGAATTCCTTTTACCAATCCAGATCTTTCCAATAAGAGTTCCAATTGATGTTCTCCCCAATCTCCTTGTGTTTTGTTGTCTCCTTTTAAGGCTGAGGCAAGATTATTAGCATCTTCACTTAATTGAACATTTAGGTCTTTTAACTGCTCAATTTCTTTTTTAAGAGAAACCATGTCTTTAGTTTTTTCTAAATATCGACGTTCGATTCCTAATTCAAATTCTCGAATTCGATCTCGTAACGGATTTAGAATGATATTTAGTTGTTCTTGATTCTGTTGGGTAAAACGTAGCGTTTTTTCGTCAAAAAGTCGGTTAGCCGTATGCTCAAATTCTCTTTGAAACTTAGTTTGTAGTTCAGTGATTTGAGCTTGATCTTGGATTAATTTATCTCTCAATCCGAGATTCTCTTGTTGTTGAGAAGAAAGAGATTTGGTTAGATTTCGGATTTCAGATTCCTTTTCCATCATATCTGCACGATACATATCCGTTTGTTCCTGTAGATTAGCAAAGACTTCTCGCAGTACATATTGTTGTTTTACCACATCCAAAGGTAAAGAACCACTGGCAGCTGCAAATTTATACTTAGCAATAAACCAAGCAGAAATGGCTCCAAGGATTAATCCAATCCCCAAAAATATCAACTCTGTAATCATCATGGTAGGTGTGTTTGTCGAGCGTTTTTCTAAAATAGTAAATATGCTTTATTTATATAGAATATCAAAATAAAAATGGTAAAATGTTTTAATTTTAAACAAAATATTTTCAATTTGGTGAATTTAAGAACATTGATTATCTTCGATAAGTACTTGGTCCTAAATACACTGTGCAATAAATTCATTAACATTTTGAAATGCTTTTTTTTAGCGATTACTTCGTCCAAATTTTATCAAATAGCTACGGCTATTTTCAAAAATATTGGA
>CALGJS010000030.1 GCA_937927835.1 uncultured Saprospiraceae bacterium
AGTATTGCTAGGTTTTTTATTCATGCAAATGGTTTCAGGATTTATTTTGACCATCGTTTTTCAACTAGCACACGTCGTAGAAGGACCTACACATCACAAGCCTGTCATGAGCGGAACCATGGAAAATACTTGGGCCATTCATCAACTAATGACAACCGCCAACTTTGCTCGCAACAATAGAATTTTATCTTGGTTTGTCGGTGGTTTAAATTATCAAATTGAGCATCATCTATTTCCACACATTTGTCATGTTCATTATAAAAACATTTCTAAAATTGTGCGACAAACTGCAGAAGAATTTAATCTACCTTATTTTGATCAACCAACTTTCCGAGCAGCCGTCGGTTCGCATCTACGCGTATTGAAGGCATTTGGAAATGCTTAAAATTGTTGAATCGTTGAACTGTTGAATCGTTGAGAAATTCGCACCTAAACGATTAAACAAATCAACGATTAAACGATCAAACAAACAACCATTCAACAACACCATGTTTGACCTCTATTTAAAACTCGGCTTTGAGCACCTCTTAGATTTGGCCGCCTATGATCACCTACTATTTGTGATCGCATTAACCGTCGTTTATCAACTAACGGAATGGAAAAAATTATTGGTACTCATTACTGCTTTTACCATCGGTCATTCCATCACCTTGGCGCTTGCCGTACTCGACATTATTCAATTTCCAAAAGACATTATTGAGTGGTTAATTCCCGTCACCATTTTACTGACGGCCGCCTATAATTTATTCACCAACACCAAACCCACTAAACTAAATGTAAAATATATTGCAGCGTTATTTTTTGGATTAATTCATGGAATGGGATTTTCCAATTTTTTAAAATCGGCGCTCATGCCTGGCGAAGAACATTTACTTGTCTGGCAATTATTAGCCTTTAATTTAGGAATTGAATTGGGACAGTTATTAATTGTGGGAGCCGTTTTATTAATAAACTTTATCGTTCTAAATATTTTAGGTTTAAAAAAACGAAACTGGATCATTTTCGTCAATACCGTGGTGATGATCTTATGTATTTGGATAGTAAGTAGGTTGTCCTAATAATTTAATTAATAACTTGAACGATTTTTAAAGCTGCACTTCGTTAAAAAGCCTCGTCAATGCTTAGGCTTTGCCTAGTTTTTTTTCCTCGTTCAACTCTAAAACTCATTTCAATTTATTATAAAAACAATTAGGACAGCCTACTTAAGGTGGTTTACTAAAATAATAAAAATATGAGTTGACAGTTTGCGAGAAATATTCTATCTATTCTCCACAACGAAATAGAAGTTACCAACGTTCATAGGTTGGTAGTTAATATTTTTACCACCTATTAGACATTTTGCATTTTCAAAAAAAATCAACTTAATGATCTTATTATTACAAATACTTAGTCTCTGGTTCGCCCACGACATTCACCTAACCAAAGCACAGGTCGATGTCAACGTGGCAGAAAAATCAGTCCAGGTCAGTATGCATATTTTCTTAGATGATTTAGAAAAATGTATTCAGCAGGAAACAGGATTTACCGAAAAAATGCACTTGGGTACAGAAAAAGAAGTACTAGAAGGAGACTCTCTTTTGGCCGTTTATCTCAGCAAGCACTTTACTATCACCGCCAACGAAGAACCACTCTCCCTCTCTTTTGTCGGAAAAGAAAATAGTCAAGACTTGCTGGCCGTCTGGTGTTATTTTGAATTCCCACTTTCTGATACTCCCACCAAAGATCTAACACTAACCAATAATGTCTTAATGGAATTATACGACGATCAGCAGAACATTATCACCTTACAAGGTCCCAATAAAAAAAGAGATTATTTATTATTTCAACTAGACGAATCAACGGCTAGTTTTAGTTACTAGCTGTTGGCTGGTTGGCTTCTCTTTAACGTATTTCACCAATGAGAGAAGCCAACTAGCTAACCAGCAAACAGGCTAACTAGCTCAACTTATCATTCACTCATTTCAGCATTAAAAATTACCATATCACTATACTATACGCTTTAGATTTCATTCAAAATGTTTAAAAAAGTATTTATTCTACCCATTCGTTTTTACCAGTCTGCGATCTCTCCGCATCTCGGTAAAAACTGTCGGTACACGCCCACCTGTTCTCAATACATGGTCGAATCAATCAATGAATGGGGCGTCTTCAAAGGCCTCTGGTTAGGTACTAAACGCATCGGCCGTTGTCATCCCTGGGCAGGACATGGACATGATCCCGTTCCTAAGAAGGAGGTTAAGAAGTGATGTTTTTTTTGTAGATACGATTCATACATTGTCTATGATTTTTTTCAAGTGCAAGTGCAACTGCAAAAACAATTTCAAACTCGTCAACGTCAAAATACAATAGAACTTTTGACCTTTTACAAAACCTATTGAAACTCGTGATTCTTTAAAATTTTCAGTTCGTAGATGAGTTGACCAATTAGCCGTCGCGGCAAAAATGAAACCCGTATATTTGCCAAAAAATTCTACCAAATTATGAACCAACGCCCACGTCGTAACCGTCGTACATCTGCGCTCCGCAATATGGTCCGCGAGACTCGTTTAACCGTTGACAATCTTATCTATCCACTCTTCCTCGTAGATGGAAAAAAAATAAAAGATGAAGTAAAATCTCTACCTGGCAATTACCGCTGGTCATTGGATTTATTACTAAACGAAATTGAGGAATGTATGGAACTCGGTCTTCGAAGTTTTATTCTTTTTCCTGCTGTCAAAGAATCACTCAAAGACAAAAAGGCGACCTATAGTTATTCCTCCAAAAATTTCTACCTCAAGGCCGCTACTGCCATCAAAAAGCGATTTCCAGAATGCTGTTTAATCAGTGATGTAGCGATGGATCCATATAGTTCAGATGGTCATGATGGCTTGGTAAAAAAAGGAATTATTGTCAATGACGCAACGCTCCCTATTCTTGGAAAAATGGCGGTAGCACAAGCACGCGCCGGATTTGATTTGATCGGTCCGAGTGATATGATGGATGGACGGATCGGATATATTCGTCAAGCGCTTGACAAGGCAGGTTTTACGGATACAGGTATCATGTCTTACTGTGCCAAATATGCCAGTGCGTTCTATGGTCCATTCCGAGATGCATTAGATTCTGCTCCCAAGGCAGGTGATAAAAAAACCTATCAAATGGATCCGGCCAACAAACGGGAGGCCTTGATCGAAGCGACTTTAGATAGTAGCGAAGGTGCCGATTTTTTGATGGTTAAACCAGCCATTCATTATTTAGATGTAATTCACCTGCTCCGGGAAAATACGGAGTTGCCGATAGCTGCTTATCAAGTGAGTGGTGAGTGTGCTATGTTGATCGCTGCGGCTCAAAAAGGTTGGTTGGATTTTGATCAGGCCATGCCGGAGGCGTTGCTGAGTATTCGTCGAGCAGGAGCAGATGTGATCTTAACTTATTTTGCGAAAGATTGGGCAATGAAACATGCTTAGTCTAGCTTAAATTGGATGGTAAAAACCTTTTAAAACCAAGGATAAATGCCTATATTTACGATAATAGGATATTATTTATGACAA
>CALGJS010000031.1 GCA_937927835.1 uncultured Saprospiraceae bacterium
GAACCATTTTTTGAAACTACGGTATTTACCAATGACTTAACGACAAACAATATAAAGCTAAACGTATTTCCAAATCCATTTGGTGACTTTACTACTTTCGAAATTGAGAATCTTCCTGAAGGAAAAACTGACTTTTTATTGTATGATAATTTAGGGAGATTGGTTCGAGAGGAACCGGTTTTAAATCTAGAGCAATTTCAGTTCTATCGGGAAGGGTTGGCCGCTGGTTTGTATTTCTTTGAATTTAGACAGGCGGGGGTAAGTGTGGCGAGTGGGAAGATGGTAGCGGAGTAAGAAACTATATTTGAGTTCTAAATAATAATAGACTGTCGGGGTTTTCTCGATAGTCTATTTTGAGTGTAATGATATCGTTTTATCTAGATTATGACAAAGTAATTTCATTTTTTATTAAAAAATAATATCTTTGTTAAAAATATAGTTAATGAAGTTTCAGCCTTTTCACAATTTATTTTTCTCTTCAAAAATTGGAGCTTTTTCAAGAGTTACTAATAGAGAATTTCAAGATTCCCAAATTACTCTTACAGGGTTAGAAGCTGAAATAATTATCGACTATTTTACAATACAAAACATTCAAACCGGAAATGTTAAAAGTAATCCTACCAAAGCATCAAAGCCTTTTAAATTATACAATACAGATAAAATTATCAATTTAAATTTAGTCTACCCGAAACCAAAGAAACCAGAACTTAGACTTTACATATCAAATAAAAGTGGATTTAAACCAACAGGAGGGATGATATGGTTTATTTTTATCAATAATAAAAATGAATTAGTAGTTGGAGCTTTAGATGAAATCACATGGGGCAGTTTGGATCAATATGACATTGATGATAATGAATATACCAATTCGGTCAATTTAACTATTCCTAAAAAAATCAATATAAAAGAAATACCTACAAAAGGTGAAATAAAAAAGATTAAGATTAAAGGGAGAACGACTTATAAACGAAATCCTAATTTAGCTATCCTACGTTTCGAAAAATCAGAATATAAATGTGAAATAAACGCAAACCATAGAACTTTTACATCAATTAAAAATAATCTCCCATTTGTTGAATCTCATCATTTCATCCCTATGAAATTTCAAGGTATTATGGATTACCCTCTTGATAATTTAGACAATCTTATTTCCTTATGCCCAAATTGTCACAGAGCATTCCACCATGCTATCATCGATGAGAAAATTCTTTTAATAAATGAGATTTATCAGAAAAGGAAAAAAATACAGAATCTCTACTCAATTGAAGATATAAAAGGATTTTATAATTGTATTAGAGTATAATCACCTAAATTTTAAACCAATTTTCTTTAAGTGCAATATTCTTCGCAATTTTTTCTATAACAGGAACTGCAACCGAATTTCCAAATTGTCTGTATGCTTGAGTATCACTTACGGGAATAATAAATTCTTCAGGAAATCCTTGAAGTCTTGCGCACTCTCTGGGCGTTAGTTTACGTGGATTTTTTCCATTTTGTGGAATTAAACATTCCTTTCCATCCTTATAATATCTTGCCACAAGAGTCTTCGAGGGTTTTTCTAGATCTGCGACAAATGCAGTAAATCCAGTGCCTCTGCTTAAATTTCTTTTTGTTCTATTTTTATGGCCTTCCCAAAGACGATCAGATATCGTATATTTTTTATTAACTGCCTTTTCCAATATAGTTTTCAATGCCAATTCTTTCCCCTCGATTTTAGGAAATTCAAATTTAGACTGATCCCTCAAACATACCATGTAGCATCTTTTTCTTCTCTGAGGAACAAGCGGACTAGAATTAATCATTGTCCAATTAAAACTATAATTTAAATCTTTCTCAATTATAGATTTTACTAACTCAAAGGTTTTACCTTTATCATGAGATTTAAAATTGCTAACGTTCTCCAAAAATAATACCTTAGGCCTTTTTACTTTTGCAATCCTGATAATATCTAAGAATAGATTTCCTTTATTAGTATCTTCAAAACCATGTAAAAGTCCTAAAGAATTTCTTGCTGAAACTCCTGCAAGACTAAATGGTTGACAAGGAAATCCTCCTGCAATTACGTCATGATCTGGAATTAGGGAGTCTATTTCTTTATCGCATATTTTCTCATTCGTGAACTCCCTTATATCACCAAACGGATATTCGCCAAAATTACTCTCATAAGTTATTCTAGCATGCTTGTCAATCTCAGAAGAGAAGACACATTTTCCTCCGAAATCTTGTAAGGCTAATCTGAATCCACCAATTCCAGCAAATAAGTCTATGAACTTAAACGTAGGAGATTTAACAGGAGGAAAAGGAACATCCCATTCATAATTTACCTTATATTGAAAAATAGGGGATTTAACAGTTTCAAAGTTTATTATTTCCTGTTGCTGATATTCTTTAAATGATTTTTGATAATGATTTTTCTTAAAAAGATCACTAAATTGGTACAAATGTGTCGCAAATGCCCAATCATTTCCACTTATTTTTCTACCACTATTTTTTATATCATCTAATATTAAAGAATATTTCATTTTAAGCTTATTTTGTCGCAAAATAAACAAAATGTTTCATAGTTGCCCTATGGCAAGTCACATTCCTAATGTATATTTTTATTCTACATCCATTAAACTTCATAGGACTATTAAGTTATGAACCATCATTAAAAAACACTCAATCTTCCCACCTTCCGAGCAGCCTCATTCGTCAATTCAAAAAAGTAAATTCCAGAAGTGAGGGTTCCTCTTTCAATCGTTACCGTACCAGGACGAACCGTTCCATAATTTTGCACTACCCGACCGTTTACATCCAAAATATTTAGATGGAATTCGATATTATCAGGATACTGAATTACCAATTGGGTTTGAGTAGAAAATGGATTTGGTTGTATGCGAATTTCCAAATCATTGGTAAACTCTTTGGTATTTGTTAATAAGATACATTCGCCACTAATTACTGGAATCACTTGTTCATAATCACTATTTACAATATCTCGAATTTCGGAAATACAAATCTCTGTTTCCATTACGGTAGAATAATAAACACGACAAATGGGTTGTGGTGTCAATGCTTTTTGTAAGGAAGAATCAGGATAAGAAATACCAATAATGTCTCCGCTAAAATTTCCTTGAACTGTAAAAGGTTCCGTGGCCGAATTTGTTAGGCTTTCTACGTTCGCCATCATGATTCCACTTACCGAAAATTCATAACCAACCACTTTGGTCGTTATGTTGGTCATTCCAATATCGATATAATTTTCATCAGGATTATGACCGATGATACTCAAGGTTACGCTATCGTTTGGATTTAAAACACCTGTTGGAAAATCACAATGTTCATGCGCCACGCCCCCCGTGTGTATATGGCCGTCTGCGTAGTTGACACAATCATTGATCAACGCAGCATCATAAACAGAAATTCGACCATCTCCATTTAAATCGTTACAAGGAGTCGGTGTAATATCATTGCCTAAAATTTCGCTTACATAAGCCTCGGCGTCTTCCACCTCTTGGGCTTCATTATTATCTAAATCTCCTCGAAGGGCAGAACCGCCACAGTTGCCTTCACAATCAATGACTGACAATCCAAAAGGAACGCCAGCACAATCTATATAAGGCGCGCATTCAGCTTCTACTTGCATTTCTAAAACACCAGAAGAACGATCTAAAATGATACAAGCCGTTGCCCAGTTGTTGTCTGTTCTTGATTCAACCTGTCCGTTAAAGTCAGGTTGATTCAACCAATTGACTCGAACTACAATTGTGTAAGCACCATCTGCCACATCCGTTACATCAATCCATTGGCAATCTAGACCGGCGCCATAAAGGTCACCACAGCCCGCAGTTATCCCCATATTCTGACAACCGTACTTTGCATCGCCCCCCCCACTACATTCTAAATCAATTACACAAAAACCAGCTTTGTGACCAATCGGAAGTACATTACTAAAACTATCGACTAAAAGGTATTCTGCATAATTTTCATAATGATAATGTCCATGACAATTATCAAAACTAAACTGATCATTGTCCGCAGTTTCTTGACCAATATAATAATCGAATTCACCAATATTTTTAAAATGAGTTGTAAATCGAACGATGTCACGCAATCCATATCCTTGTAGACAACCTTCATTGATAAAGCAATTATCTTCTGATGCAAATTCTTGATCGAGATAAAGTGTATTACGAAGAACGTCTTCTTGAATTTCTAAGTCTGGTCCTTCAGGACAATTTGGATCTCCTTGCTCTAAGCAAGAACCATCATCAAATGACGCTACCGCATTATAATTACAACTCGACGGATCTGTACAACCCATCACTGGACCTTCGTAAGTAATTTGCCAACTAACATTTTGGGTACAATCATTATTGGCACTACCTATCCGAATATAAATAGTAGAGCCGACATCTAACAATGCATTCACTTGTGCTTGTAAACCACAACCACCTTCATTATCATCATAGAAAATAGTTCCTTCATTATCATCTGGAGGTAAAGTCGATGGACATTCTCCATACACCCATATTTTGGTATCGCAATCATTTAGATTACAAGTAGAAATTAAAAACTTACCGGTCGTATCTGTGGTAAATTCGTAGTAATTATTATTGATGTCTGCCAGATAAATACTATCGAGTTCTGCTACTATTCCATTATCACAATTCTGGCCAGGCGAACAAAGAATGGTACTTGTTTCTGAGCTACCGAACGTTCCACCGAAGGCAACCTCTACCCCTTCCACTTCTACACTATAAAATCCTGGAAAAAAGATTCCATCCCCTAAATCGTCATAAATTGTAAAGGAGACACAATCATCGTTAGGTACACAAAAATCCCAGGTATATAAAGAATCTCTTACCATCAGATCTCCTTCTTGAATAGATCCATAGGTATCGGTCAAGCCTACCAGCTCCCAAGAGGTTTCGTTAAAAAATTGATCAGTACGAACATTAACAGTAATAGCGGTACTATCAGAACCGCATTGAGCAAATAGTTGCTGGTCAAGGACAGAACAAAACAACAACAGAAATATAAAAAGTAGGTTTAGTCTCATTTTAATATCTTAGGCTTCCAAAAAATTAGAAGGTTCATGTGGTAAATGTATTAACAAGTTAAGAAAAAGAAGGGATTTTAAGTCAGAATATCCACCTAAAATCTAGTCGATTGGTTATCTTTGGCGAAAATAAAACAAATATGAAACTCAATCTTGATTTAGCAGTAGCGAGTAAACCCGAATGGATTGCCGCAGTGATGAACGATTTCCCTTCTTTTTTACAAGATCATCTCGATTGTGAGCGCAAAGCTAGTGCGATGGCGATGAGCTTTGTTGCCAAATATCCAGACCGAACAGCCATCATTCCAGATTTGATTGCTACCGGTATCGAAGAGTTGGAACATTTCCAACAAGTTTATGAACTAATGGTCAAACACAATGTCCCTATGGTCCACTCTATCGGCGCAGATCCATATCTAAAAGAACTTTTAAAACTTTGTCACTCTGGTCGTGAAGAACGGTTTTTAGATCGACTGCTGGTTGCTTCGGTGGTTGAAACTCGCGGTGCGGAACGGTTCCGGATGGTTTCAGAAGCCCAGGAAACGCCAGACTTACATCGGTTTTATAAGATCCTTTGGGCTTCGGAAGCGAAGCACGGACATATCTTTGTTAAGATGGCACTGGAATATTTCCCTGAAAAACAAGTCTATGATCGCTTGGCTTGGTGGGTAGAAAAAGAAGGGGAGATTATTGATGGATTGGAGATTCGAGCCGCATTGCATTAGGGGTTTGGGATAATAGAAATTAAAAGATTCCTTTTTGTTATTTATCTTTTCTCAGAAAAACAAATTTAAAATTAATTGTGTTTTATTTTTTATTTTAAAAACAATTTATTATTTTGCGGCAGGTTGTCTTAACTAGTACAGTAGGTAAGGCAAATGCAGAACTTTTTTATTTTGTGATTTCACAGCGCGCTTATTTTTCAGATTTTTTACATAACTAAAGTGGGACTTTGTTCTGCATTAGGGTTGCGAAGCTGTACAAGTTATTGACTTCGTTAGGAGTTTGGTGTTGGTTTTGCTCGCTGCGAGGCGCGCATACACAGACCTTCGGTCAAACTTAGAGGGTGGGCCCACCCA
>CALGJS010000032.1 GCA_937927835.1 uncultured Saprospiraceae bacterium
GGTCCGCTTCGATCCTCGGATGACCATATCTCCAGGTTGAGCTCTGCGAGGTTGATTATCATACAATTGCAAATCTTTTACGCGCTTACTATACGGAATGGCAATTTTCATTTTAGCCTTGGTCGTTTCTACTGTTTTATGGTGTCGCTCATCACCTCCTTCAAATTTGACACGCGTCGGTCGATCTAAAGAAGTCGCATAGACCATCTGGTCATCACTTCCAATCACAGATAAAGTATAAGCGTCTGTTGCAATTCGGTCTTTGGCAGGAATACCATAACGGACAGTTTCTAATTCCATCGCCCAATTTCCATTGTGATTTTCTAATTCCAACAAAGCAATTTTTTCATAACCATAAGCATTGTCTTGTAATGGTTTCGGAGCCATTGCGATCGCACTATATTCCAATCGTTCGTAGTAACTTTCAATTAAGCTACCACAAGTTTGCTGAAAATCTCGAACAATATCATCTCCATCATCTTGCATGATACAAAGTCCTGCATTAGATCGATAAGAGATCGTTCCATCCAAATCCTGAAAAGTAATACAACTTTCTACTGGATATCCTTTTTCACGATTAAAGTCCTGACATATTTGCAACGTAGGAAAATAAACATCGCGCTCGGACATATACCAAGCCATTCCATTATAACCTGTTATCTCTGTGCATTCGACATCACTAAATCCACTCGTTTGATTGAATGATTCACAAGCCGAATGACTACTAAAGACATTTCGTCCCAAGCCCGTATCTGATTCAAAACAAGCACAACCATTGTACTCATCGCTCAGATTAAAAACAGCGTGTCCTGTTTCATGAATGGCTGTTCCATGATTATACGACTCGGAGGTAAAAACATTCTGAGCAAGGAATTGTAAATTTCCTAACAAGTAGGCACCATCACTATATTCGTTTTTATGTAGCAATCCAAATGCATCAATTCCATCAATTATATTATTTTTCATAAAGGAAGGATAACGATCTGGATTTGCAAAATCGAGTGCTAGCTGAAATCCATCTACCGCTTCTCGCGTATAGAAAAAAGCCCAATTCTCTTTGTGGTTTTTAACCATATTATTTTTATGGTACCCATTGTAAATTAAATCTTCTACATCTCCTAAAAAAGCCGACCAATTACGAGCATCTCCATTTGTATTATAATCCGTATCTGGTAGAAAACATAAATTGATCGATTGTCCAAGCGCATGTCGAGAAGTCGCATACAACATAATTTTATCATTCGGCCAAATTGAGTCTCCAGCATCAAACAGCGCGAGTTTCTCCGTCTTCTTTCCGTCTACGCTAAATATTTCAAAAATATATTCCACGTTTGTTCCAGCAGGAAAACCGGATGGATATGTATAAGCTAGATTGATATTTTTTAAAGGTTCGGTAAACTTCCATTCTTTGGCGAGTCCCCATTTTCCGTTGGTACGTTTTCTTTTGGACGGAAGGCCTTCGGCGTTTTTGTACCATTCGTATTCATAGATAGAGAGCACTACTCTATCCGCTCCGTTCCGTTCTAAAGCATTGATTTTAAATTGAACACTTTGAAAATTATCGGGATGCAACGGACGATGAATCCATTCTCGTACTACGGCATTGCCTAGCTGATAATTAATCGGAGGATCGGTGGTCGGTTCTTCGACTGTTGGGTCAACGTCTGTTGGATTAGTGACCACAGGTGGATCGGGATCATTGTTGGTCTGTCCAGCAGGACGGAGCATTTCACAAGCAACCAACGTAAGACAGAATAGCAAAAATACTGGGAGATATTTCATGGGCTTTTATTTTGGGAATATGTAAAATGGTGAGTTGGCTTTGGGGTTGGACTACGGAAAGTAAAGAAGGTTAAATCAAATTTAATAAAAATAGGATATGAAATGGAGTTTTTCAAAAGCAAAATCAATTTCAAGCGCAATGGCAAATTCAATTTGCTCTTTAACGCAAAATAAGCAGAATAGCTCTATTCAAGAAACACGATTGAAGTGTTTGATTTTGATTTTGAAGTTGTGCTTGTTTTTTGAAATTCCAAAACTCCTATTATTCAGTACCCCACTATTTACCCCTTACTCCGGATAGCCTCCACTGGATCCATGCCCGAAGCTTGCAATGCAGGAATCACCCCCGCTAACATTCCGATGACCGTAGACCAGACCAGTCCAGAGATAACATTTCCACGAGAAAGATATATTTCATAAGCAAAGAAATCCGCTGCTCCTAATCCTTTTACAATTAAAAAAACAAAAGCCAATCCCATCAATCCACCGAGTAAACAAAGAATAATTGCTTCAATTAAAAATTCTAAAAGAATCACAAATCGCTTAGCACCTAATGCCTTTTTAATACCGATAATATTCGTTCGTTCTTTGACAGAAACAAACATAATATTCGCTACACTAAACATTCCTACCAAGATGGCAAAGCCTCCGATCACCAAACCAATTGTATTCAACACCCCAAAAAAGGCATCAAACGCAGCCGTCATAATGGAGATCTCATTCATCGCAAAGTTATTTTCCTCTTTTGGTTTTAAACGACGATGTGAACGAAGTACTCCCGTGATATCATCTTTGAGTTGTTTATTATCAATCCCTTCACCAGCCTTGACACTCAAACTAGAATTACCAAAGACATTGGTTGATTTTAGATTCGCAAATTTTCGAGCATTCTCGTAAGTCAATAAAACCGTATCATCATAATCCATGATTCCAATCAAACTTTCGCCAGATTCTGCAATCACTCCAATGATGGTCAATTTCCGTCCTATAAGTTTAACCTGTTTACCAATCGGTTCGATATTACCAAAAAGCTGTTGAGCAATATTATAACCGATGACAATATTATCTCCTCCATAAGTAAACTCATTTGAAGAAAAATAACGCCCCTTTTCAATTTCGGGATTATAGATCTCATCGTATCCTACTGTGGTAGCCAATACTTCACAATTATCAACACTATTGGATTTGTATTGCATGGTCTTCATCCCCAAACCAACATTAAGGCAAAGTGCCTCAGCCGTCTTCAAACTTTTCTTTAATTCCCGAAAATCCTTATAATCAGGATTTGGGCGACGCAATAATTTCGTATAGTTTTCGCCTGGATCTTCTGCCCAAGAAAATTTAGAAACGTAGACAACATCGCTTCCCAGTTTATCAAAACTACCTCGAATATTATCTTCTAGAGAATCCACCGCCGTTTGTACACCTATGATACAAAAGATGCCAATACTAATCCCTAGTAGCGAAAGAAAACTACGGAGCTTATTACCTGCTAATTGCTGCAAGGCTTGAGAGATACTTTCGGAAATGATCTTAAAGAGCATGATAATGGTATAATAAATGAATGGAGGACTGTGCAACAAAGTGTGTCATTTGCCAGCCCGCGCCTTGTATTCTTAAAGGAAGGCCAACGCGCTGACATACTTTAACTAAACAGTCTCAACAATAGCTCTAAGCTAGCTTATTTTAGGGAATCAGACGTAAGAATTCGACGGATTTTATGGTTTTGACGATAGATCGCTCCTTTTTACTACCTACTTAAGGTAAATAGGATGGTTTGAGCTGCTATAGTTTGGGCACTTCGCTCGAAAAAACTTATCTTTGCCCTCTTTTTAAGCTTGAAGTTTTTAACTTCATTAAAAAACAATTTATGCGTACTAAATTATCTCAATTCAAATTTGATTTACCAGAGGAACTGATTGCTAAATATCCATCCGAGCAGCGAGATGAATCCCGCTTAATGGTCGTTCACCGAGAAACCGGAAAAATAGAACATAAGATATTTAAAGATGTCCTTGATTATTTTGATGATGAGGATTGTATGATTTTCAATAATACCAAAGTTTTTCCAGCGCGACTTTATGGACGCAAAGAAAAGACCGGTGCTAAAATTGAGGTTTTTCTACTTAGAGAACTCAACCACGAATCTCGACTATGGGATGTATTGGTAGACCCTGCTCGTAAAATTAGAGTTGGTAATAAATTATACTTCAGTGATGAAAACGAAAATGACCTTTTAGTAGCAGAAGTAGTAGACAATACCACTTCACGTGGACGTACGATTCGTTTTTTACATGACGGAACGGAAGAAGAGTTTCAAGAGATGCTAGGATTTTTGGGTAATACACCACTTCCTAAGTATATCGATCGAGAAGCAGAAGCAATTGATCGCGAACGTTACCAAACACTTTACGCTAAAGAAATGGGAGCCGTAGCAGCACCAACTGCAGGACTTCACTTTAGTCGTGAATTATTGAAGCGGTTAGAAATTAAAGGAATTGATTTTGCAGAACTTACCTTGCATATCGGTCTAGGCACTTTTAGAAGTATTGATGTAGAAGATTTGAGCAAGCATAAAATGGATGCAGAGTATTTTAAAATAAATCAAGCTGCAGCTGACGCCGTAAATAAAGCGAAGAAAAAGAAAACGAAGAAAATCTGTTCTGTAGGAACGACTTCTATGCGTAGTATCGAATCAGCGGTTTCAGCGGATGGATTACTTAAAGCAACAGATGGTTGGACCAATCGTTTTATCTTTCCTCCTTACGAATTTAGTATTGCTAATTCGATGATCACGAACATGCACCTTTCTAAGTCTAGCTTACTAATTATGGTTTGTGCCTTTGGAGGTTATGACTTGATTATGGATGCCTACCAACAAGCCATCAAAGAGAAGTACCGCTTCTTCAGTTATGGTGATGCGATGTTGATTATATAAAAAGCTTCTAGCTATTTGCTTCTGGCTTCTTGCCCTCTTCAATCCTGCCTTCGGCAAGCAAGCGCAATCAAGTGAAGCTGATAGCATTATAATTAGATTTCAATTTCTGATCTCTACATAATATAAATAACAAAAATGCCGATTAGCTTTCATCATGAAAACTAATCGGCGTTTTTTATTTAGGCCAGTGAGGATAAAGAATAAGTGTTTAAAACCTAAACCAATATTCCTAAGCTAATCTTCTCCTTTTGTTTTTACTTCTTGAAGTCTTTAATCGCGGTCTAGTGAAGCCAATAGCAAAAAGCCAATGGCATTTTTAGCAATTCAATGCACCACACACGCTAATCGTTTGCCCCGAAACGTAAGTCGACAAATCAGAAGCAAGAAACAAGCATGCATCTGCCACCTCTTCTGGGTTACCATATCGTTTAAGTGGAATACCACTGAGAAATTTTTCTTTGGTTTGTTCATCTAAGCTATCTGTCATTTCGGTGGCAATAAATCCAGGAGCGATCGCATTGCAGCGAATACTTCGGGAGCCAACCTCTTTAGCGATTGATTTAGTGAATCCAAAAATACCAGCCTTAGAAGCGGCATAATTTGCCTGTCCTGCATTACCAAAATCTCCTACGACGGAACTCATATTGATAATAGACCCACTACGGTTTTTAAGCATTGGCCTCAAAACGTGCTTGGTCAAGTTAAAAACAGATTTTAAATTGGTGTGAATTACTTCGTCCCATTGAGATTCATTCATTCTTAGCATGAGGTTATCTCGGGTTATTCCAGCATTATTGATTAGGACATCGATTCGACCGAAGTCTTCCGTAACAGATTTGATTAATTGTTCGGCCTGTTCATACGAACCTGCGTCTGATTGGTAGGCTTTGACGGTTGCTCCGCTAGCGGTTAGCTCATTGACGATTGCATCAGCGGCCGCAGAAGAAGAACGATAAGTAAAAGCAATGGTCGCGCCGTTGGCCGCAAACTTACGAACGATGGCTGCTCCGATTCCCCGACTTCCTCCAGTGATCAGGGCGATTTTGTCTTTTAATAGTTGCATAGTTGATTTGTTTTTAAAGCTTGAAAAACTTCATAGTTGCGAAAGTAAAGAAGTTGACCTACAACTCCAAATATGCTATCCATTCAAGACAAAAAAAAGAGAAAGTCACAATGGACCTTCTCTTGGAAATAGTTGAAAATACGGATAAAATATCTTTACGTAATATTTTCTAAGCAGATTAAAAAAATCTACTTGAGGCAATTTTTTATACTTAAGGATTAGCTGTAGCACAGTTCTCTGAACTTATGATACATTCGGTCTCCTTCTTAGTTATCGTTTTCAAATCTTTTTTGGTTGAATCGAAACTGAGGTTACGGTTTCCGTACCAGCCTCCTCCTCCACAACCTTTCTTTGAGCTGCAAGAGGTTCCAGCAATAGCGAATAGCGCCAAAAGGGCAACTCCTAAGAACTTAATCTTCATTTTAATTTAATTTATCGGGTGATTAAATAGATATAATAATAACGTTGGAATATCAATAAGGTATGTCAGAGGAGTGACTTGATCCATATTGGTAAAAAGCCGACATTACTATAAAGAAGAGTGATAAACAGATAATAGACAAAAACGATACCAGCCTACTTAAATAAGGAAAAATATTTTCTCTTTAACAAAAACCACCTAATTCCTTCTTTTTCAACTTATTATATAAATTTATAATAAATAAATAACGTCATCAACAAAAAATTAAAACATTTTATTTTTAAAATATTTTGTTTTAACTAACTATTTGTTTTATATTTGTACTGTCAACATGATTAAAGACTTACAAAATACTTAGCCATGAGAAATCCAAAAAGAGATGTGCCATTGGTCATT
>CALGJS010000033.1 GCA_937927835.1 uncultured Saprospiraceae bacterium
GTTACCGTAGCGGTCCGGATGGTTAAGGTATCAATGGCAACAAGAGCTGCTTGATCTTGGTCAAGGATTTCTCCTCCAACCGTGGTTGTTTCTGTACATCCTGCTAATAAAAGCAGAAAGATTAGGGTATAGATACCAGCTATTTTCATGTAAATGACAATTAAATTTTTGAGGAAAAGATTGTAGCGTAACTTTAGTATTGAATACTATTAGAACGGAGTTAAGACATTTGGATTGTGCGAAAATGCTTCGGGACTTGAATTTGGAGATAGAAACAGCGGAAAAAGATGAAAACTTTTTCCGCTGTATAATTTATCTAAATTTTTATTCTACTTCCTGCTCTAGCAGAGAGTTAAAGAATTCCATGTAAGCGCTAAGATAGGCTTCTGGTTGTTGGAATTCTAAACTTGGATTTTTAAACTCTTTCAGCTGGTCTTGCAAATCGTCTCTTAGCTCTTCACTACCGACAATTACTGCATCAGAAAAAGCCAATGCACCTTTGTGCAAAACGATTTTCTCATCCTTACGATAAGGGATTAAATCTTCTGGTTCCAAGTTATTAATGGAAGCTTTTGAGGCAAACTCCTCCGTATATTTTTCATCCAAGTCCGCGTTATAAAGAGAATAAACCACTTTTGAATTTTGGAATAAAGGCTCTGTTTTATACGCAGTTTTTAAATACAATGGAATCAAACTAGTCATCCATCCGTGACAATGAACGATGTCTGGCGGCCATCCAAATTTCTTAACCGTTTCGATAACTCCTTTACAGAAGAAGATCATTCTATCTACATTATCTTCGAAAGGTTTTCCGTCTGCATCTTCAAAGATGGCTTTTCTTTTGAAAAAGTCTTCGTTATCCAGAAAATAAACCTGCATTCGAGCTCCTGGTAAAGAAGCTACTTTAATGATTAACGGAAAATCGTCATCATCCACAATAATATTCATTCCTGATAGTCGCACCACCTCGTGTAATCGGTGTCGACGTTCGTTGATTGTTCCGTAGCGTGGCATCAACACTCTAATTTCCATTCCTTTTTCCTGGATGTGTTGAGGTAGTTTTCTCGCTATTGTGGCTATTTCTGAAGCCAACGTGTAGGGATCCATCTCCTGTGTAACAATCAATACTTTCTTCTTATCCATAGACACATATATGTTTTATCATACTACTGGACATTTCTTCCATTTTCAACCTCCCAGCCTCCTAAAGGAGTAGCGTCAAGCCCGCAAATGCCCAGTAGTATGATGTTTTATAAAGAAAGAGGTGTAATCTTTAATTTAGAAGGATTACACATCTTCCGCAAATAGTACTAGCTAATCAGATTGATTCAATATTCTTAAAGTATTGGTGAAATTCGGATTGGATAGTACTTAAATTTAGTTCGATTCAATGAACAGGTTTGCAAAATTACGAAAAATATGGGAATTTCTTCCTGCCTACCCCTTTCAAAATGTAACCCGATCTATTTGACAACGTCTCAACGAAGTCGATTGTTTTGTAGGAAATCTTATTTAAAGCCTCTTATTTTTGCTCTAAATAACTAATTTCGACATATTCTAATTTATTTGACAAATCATCCTATCGTATGCTTCTATTTAAAAAGGTAGCTGAATTACAGCAATATCTACAAAAGGTCTCTAGTGAGGGAAAAACAGTTGGTTTTGTACCAACTATGGGCGCTTTACACCAAGGACATCTCTCTTTAGTCAATCGAGCTAAATCTGAGACTTCGTGCACTGTAGTCAGTATTTTTGTTAACCCTACTCAATTTAACGATAAGAAGGACTTAAAAAAATATCCTCGCACACTGGGTAATGATATAGAAATGCTTTCCTCAGTTCAAACAAATGTACTTTTTGCTCCTTCCGTGGAGGAAGTTTACCCTGAAGGATTAGATACAAGTCTTGATTTAGACTTTGGCCAATTGGCCACTGTGATGGAAGGTGCTTTCCGCCCAGGGCATTTTGACGGAATGGCTCAGGTTGTTCATCGGTTATTGGATATTGTCCAACCTGATAAATTATTCATGGGACAGAAGGATTTTCAGCAACTCACCATCGTCCGATCAATGCTCAAACAGTTAAATCATAAAACTTCATTGGTAGTCTGCCCTATTATTCGCGAAGCAGATGGTTTGGCTATGAGCTCTCGGAATCGACGTTTGACACCAATTTATAGAGAAAAAGCAGTATTACTGAGCCAAATTCTTTCTAAAGTTAAATCAAATATTCACAGCAGAACACCGGAAAACATGGCTAAAATGGCCATGAAAACGCTTACTGAGGCCGGATTTAAGCCAGAATACTTTGATATTGTCGATGGAGTCACTCTACAACCTGTCCAACAATTCACCGATTCCGATTTTATTGTGGCACTAACCGCCGCTTGGGCTGGGGAGATAAGACTTATTGACAATATGATTCTAAAAGAGCAGAAAAAAGCTATTTTGGCATAGATTTGATTGATATACATTAGTTCTTATATAAAAATTATTCATTCTCAGGGTTTACTCCTTTCTTATAAACCCGTATTTTTGCTGTATTATGATGATAACAAGATTTAAATCCAAGATACACCGTGCTACGGTGACTGAAGCCAACCTTAATTATATTGGTAGTATCACTATTGACGAAGACCTCATGGATGCTGCGAATATGCAAGATGGTGAGAAAGTTCAGATCGTTAATAATAACAATGGTGAACGAATAGAAACTTATATCATTACTGGCGAAAGAGGTTCTGGCGTTATTTGCCTGAATGGAGCTGCAGCTCGACGAGTAGCGGTAGGTGATATCGTTATTATCATCTCTTATGTAATGATGGATATTGAAGAATCTAAAAACTTCAAGCCT
>CALGJS010000034.1 GCA_937927835.1 uncultured Saprospiraceae bacterium
TCATAGTAGATGCCGTAGGCTTCGAACCTACACCTCGCGGATTAAGAGTCCGCTGCTCTGCCAGTTAAGCTACACATCCATTCTTCATTCTCTTTAGAATGATTTGCGGTAACGACGGGAATCGAACCCGCAACTTGAGGATAGACAATCCCCTGCTCTGCCTGATTGAACTACGTCACCAGTTTTTAATTAATAAAAAAAACAGACTACGAACTTGAAAATATGATATTGAAAACTTGGTTCGTAACTGCTTTTTTCCAACAGTTACAAACTCCTTTGAGAAGAACTATTAGAAAGGTTTGGGAAAGAACGATCCATTAGAATCACTGGCCCAGACGCTAAATTGCGTACTGCCCGTCGGTTCCTGACCTTGTTCCCATTTTGAAGGAATACTAAAATTTATATTTTGAATACTTGATTGCATTTTTTAAAAATATTGTTTTTTTTGAAGTTGATACGTTCTTGCTTTCAAAATACTAAACCGCTTGATTGCTTTAAATAGTTCCAACCGAATTTATTTTTTTTGGAAAAAAATTCACTTCCAACGTTTACACATTGAAAATCAACAAGTTGGATCTACTATTTTATTTAAAATAATACTTAAAAAAAGCTTTTAATGTTTTCAGCCATAAAAAAAGCCTCCTTTCACCCGAAGGCAAAAGGAAGCTATTTTATTCTTTCAATAATGCTCTATCGCAAAAACCCACGATTAAGAACATTATTAATTTTTCATTAATTCATTTTTAATTACCTCTAAAAAGGATAATCTTCTTTGTCGATGACCACCTCTGCCACGATTCGACGTGCCTTTTTCACATTTACTGGAGGATACTTTGTGAAACGCTTTAGTCCTAACAACATCGTTTTCAACAAATCCCCTTCTGCAAAAGATACTAACGCATCCGTTGCATTCTTGTGAACTCTTGCGGTCGCATCGGTCATAAATACTTTTAGCATCGCTTCGTAAACTTCCATTGGAAACTTTGTCTCTGTTTTTTCAGAAATTTTTTCTACTCTCAACAACGTAGATTCAGCAACCAATAAATCGATCATCATGTCTGCCACGTTCATCAGAACTTCTTGCTCTTCTTTTAGGTTGATTTTACCATCCATCTGCATTTTCGCAGCTGCACCGGCTACCATCAAGATTACTTTCTTAAAGTCAGCAACAGCTTTTTTCTCTTCACCATATCGTCCTTCTGGCTTTGCCATTGAAGGCATTGAAGTCAACTCCTTTTGCACAGCCCAAGCTGGTCCGACGATATCTAGCTTGCCTTTCATCGCTCGCTTTAATAACATATCTACGGTCAATAGACGATTGATTTCGTTGGTTCCTTCATAGATTCGTGCGATTCGAGAATCACGGTATGCACGAGCGACAGTACCTTCTTCACTAAAGCCCATTCCTCCATGAATCTGTAGAGTCTCATCTACAATATAATCTAGGGCTTCCGAACCTGCTACTTTTAGAATTGCACATTCGATGGCATATTCTTCCGCTGCTTGTAATTTAGCTTGTGCGAAGTCCATTCCGCTTTCCATCAATTCTGATTTTTTATCTTGCATCAAATCAGATACTCGATACAAAGCTGATTCAGTCGTAAATATTTTAATTGCTTCTTCAGCTAGCTTATATTTAATCGCACCAAAATTAGCAATTGGTGTTTTGAATTGAATTCGTTCTTTTGCGTAAGTAACTGCGGTACGTAAACTTTCTTTCGCACCACCTAATGATAATGCACATAATTTAAATCGACCATTGTTAAGTGAATTGAAAGCAATCAAATGACCTTTTCCAATTTCTCCTAAGATACTCGTTGCAGGTACTTTCATATTTTCAAAAAATACCTGACGGGTAGAAGATCCGTTGATACCCAATTTCTTTTCTTCTGCTCCAAGTACCAGTCCTTCCGTTCCTTTTTCTACCAAGAAACCTGTAAACTTTGTACCTTCAATTTGTGCAAACACAATAAATAGATCTGCAAAACCGGCATTAGAAATCCACATCTTCTGACCATTGATAATATAGTGCTGACCATCATCCGTCAAATCTGCCCGAGTCTTGGCAGAAAGTGCATCAGAACCAGAACTTGGTTCTGTTAGACAGTATGCGCCTACAATTGAACCGTCGCTCATCCCTGGAAGGTATTTTTGCTTTTGCTCTTCATTACCGAAATATAATACTGGCAACATTCCAATTCCGGTGTGTGCCGCATAGGTTGTATTAAAAGACGCTGCAGGTCCCATCGTATCACAGATCAACGTATTGGTATTGGTATCCAACTCCATTCCGCCATAAGCTTCAGAGATATGCGTACCTAATAAACCAAGACCTCCCATTTTACGAAGCATCGTTTCAGCTAGCTCATACTTTTTCTTTTCTAGCTCATCCAGATGTGGCTTAACTTCTTTATTTAAGAAATCCAGTACCATATTGCGAACCATTAATTGTTCTTCATCAAAATCTTCTGGGATAAAAATATCCTTTGCCTCTTGATCCTTAATTAAAAATTCTCCACCCTGAAGTGGTTGTAAATCCGTGCTGCTGATGTCGGGATTCTTTGTCATGATAAATTATTTTTTATTGTTGAAGTAGATTTTTAAATGAAATAGCGAATTTTCGCTCAAATATAAGTGATATTTAGATTAAAACGCGAAAATAACGCCATTATTAGCGAATTTTCGCAAAATTTGTCTTTTTTAACAAGAATATCTTTGAATAGTTGCCTAAAACAGAATTTTCATGATTGGAAATTGAGTATATCCCTATAAAATCATGTTCAGAAATGATAAATGCAAAATTAACACCAATTCAACGAGGTGTTGAAGAAAGGAGCAAGTGGTTTTCCTAGCTAAAGTAGATTAGCAGGATTTACTGATGTAAATCAAAGTTATTGGAAGAGAATTATTCTAAAATAATAGTGGTTTTTAAGCTACGCGAGTTTAATGAGTAAGGCTCCTTTTTCTACGGCAGCTCCTTTATCTATCAGGATTTCCTCCACTACTCCATCGCCAGCAGATTTGATAACATTTTCCATTTTCATCGCTTCTAGAATTAGGAGTGGATCTCCTTTTGCGATGGCCTGGCCAACTTCAACATTTACTTCTAAGACTAAGCCAGGCATAGGTGCCTTGATTTCGTTTACTTTTTGAGTGCTAACGACCTCTAATCCAAGTTGACGAACCAGTTGATCGTATTCATCTTCAATTTTCAGATGATAAGCTTGTCCATTAACCAATAGTTTAAGTTGTTTATTTGCAGTATCCTGTTCTAGTACTTTTATTTGGTAAGATTCATTTTTATAAAGCAGGTGGTAGGTTCCGTCTGGCTGTTGGATCATGTCCAAGTTGTTTACCAGCTCTTTTTCTATTTCAATTGTATGCTGGTCGTTGACCGTGATGTCGTACTTTTTCATAAAGATATTTCTAGAATTACACTTCACTGGTTTGTTTAGCGGGACGTTGAGGTCTAATTTTTCCTAATTGGATCATAAACCGAGTTTCAAAGATAGTAAAGCAAAGGTAATTGATAAAAAACGGAATAATAAATAATGCGTCAGGTGGTTTGTTTAATTTTACAAAAACAAAAACAAATCCCACTGATAACATCATTTTAAAAAAGATAAATCCCATTGAAGCATTGGTGAAATCATGTCGATTGGAACTGCGTGCAGCCTGCAGACCAAAGAAAAAGACGGCCATACTAAATACGACAAAAAACAGCCAACAAGACCATGAGAAAGGTGGTAAATGGCTAAACTTATCAACCTGATGTAGGATAAATAAGGTCACGGCTACACCTCCGGCAGCAATGGCTAATTCCTTAAAAAACTTAGATATTGTCAAGACTTTGGTTGGATAAGATCTTTTACAATTAGATATAGAATAGCAGTTATCCCAATAACTGCCCCCATGATCGTGAATAAGGGTCGATCATTATTATAATGGATATCTGCCTTTTGGCCCAGAAATGCACCTATTCCTACGGTCACCGCCATCTGTGTGGCCATGCCCATATATTTCATGAAGGCAGCACTAGTACTAGGCTTGGACTTCGCTTGCTTTTTTTCCTGCTTTGACAATGTTATTGTTAGATGGTTTTGAAGCGGATACGCCATTGCTGGTTGATTGAACACCCATCTTACAAGCAACGTTAAAGATGGCACCAGACTGTACAATTAATTTATTTGTTTTGATATCGCCGTTTACCTGTGCAGTCTCTCGTACATTGAGTAGTTCTGCTACCTGTAAAGTTCCTTCAAAACGACCTTCAATTACCGCATTTTCGCAGATAACATCTCCGTCTACTAAACCTTGTGGTCCAATAATTACTTTTGCTTTACAGTCTAAAGATCCTTTAACGGTTCCGTCGATTCGGATATCACTTTCACATCTAATGGTTCCTTCTACTGTGGTACCTTTTACCAAGGTATTAAGAGAATGAGGTGAAGCCGAAGGGATAATTCCTCCTTTTTTATTTGAATTGTTTACTTCTTTGTTTTTGCTACCAAACATGGTTCCCTGATTTTTTTGTTATTAAATAATCCCTTTCAAATCCAAATGATTTGTCATTCCTCCGCGGGGAAGTGCTAATTATAGTGTATCAGTAGTTATTGTAAATGTAAAGTGTAGGTTGGTATTGTATGTCTTGTTTAACCGGAAAGTATTCATTT
>CALGJS010000035.1 GCA_937927835.1 uncultured Saprospiraceae bacterium
GAGCTGGGAGGCAGAAAAAGGAAAAAATGTCCAGTAGTATGAGAACATCCATTAATGGTTGAGACTAGTCAACTACCATTTGTAGATTCTATTCTATCAATAAGACGATTTTTTTAATCGCAATTGCAATCGCAAATTCAAAAGCTTGTCCGACAACATGCGGGCAAGCTTTTGCTTTTGCGATTGCTTTTGTTTTTGCTTTTGCGCTTGAATTTGAATTTGAAAATTTTTTATCAACTTCGCTAGTTGTTATAAATCTGCACTTCAACCCTTCGATTCTTTGCTTTTTCGTATTGACTCCGATTACGCTCAATAGGCTTAGATTCGCCGAAGGAGATAATGGATAATTGATGAACAGATACTCCTTTGTTTAAAAGATATTCCATCACATTATTCGCTCTTCGTTCTCCTAATTTAAAATTATAAATTGGGTCTCCTTCATTATCCGTGTGTCCAGAAATAAACGCTTTAGCATCTTGATTTTCTAATAAGAAATCGACAGCCATATTTAATTTTCTATCAAAATAGGATTTGATAATTGATTGATCGGTATCGAATTCTACAATGACATTTATGGATTTATTTTCTACTAATTGTTGATGTTCTTTTTTATTCATTTCAGGGCAACCGTTATTGTTTGCAACTCCTTTTAAAAACGGGCAATAATCTTTTAAATCTGAAATGCCGTCTTTGTCTGAGTCGGGACAACCTCCCATTTCTGCCGTTCCTTTTAAGAATGGACAACTGTCAACATGGTCTAGGATTCCGTCAAAATCTGAATCTTTTGTATTGATTGGGCATCCATTATTTTCTTTTGCTCCATATAAGTTCGGGCAAGCATCGATGTCATTACCAATACCGTCTTTGTCACTATCGAGTATTTCGTTCTTTTCTGATTTTTTTTCTGGTTTTTCATTTAAGTGTTCAAAGTTAGCATTGAGCGCCATGGCTTTTTTCTTTTTATTAAATTGATAGGTAAAAGTTAATTCCCAAGCACCCTTTGTATTAGTCGCAGCATTTAAAGCAGAGTTATTCATATCATAACTTATCCGCAAGGCAGTTTCAGGAAAGGCAACGCCAGCTTCTAAAATCCAGGCGTCTCCTAACCGATTGGATACCCCACCAGTCAGTTTATTTTTTTCATTAAGTTGATAATTTAATTTGGCGCCAATTATTTTTTCGGTGGCTACAGATTGCTTGTTCAGTAATGCGTGCAGCTCAAGATCTAGATTTTCTTTTAGTGGAAATAATGCGTTGGCAAAAAACGAAGTTCTCATGGCATATTTTTCTTCTAAAGAATTATAAAATTGACTGGTTGGTTCGTTCAGATGAGCGAATGACAAACCACCCGAACCCTTTACTTTATTAAAGTTCTTTTTGACAAAAAGGCCAACTGTTGCAGTGGGTAAAAACTGAGTGGTTTTTATGAAAGTCTCCTTATTACTAGAGGAAGGGTCAAAACCATTTCCCGTAGAATATTGGTTGTCAAATGAAAATAGGGTAGGATCAAATCGTTGTTGGATCATTCCACCACTAGCTCCCAAGGATAAATATTCGCCTTGTCCAGACAAGTTTTTTCGATAGGCTAGATTTAAGATTCCTTGAGTCGTTTTTAAAGAAGCCTTTCCAGCATCGTTATGTAGAATTTGCAAACCCCAAGAAAGTTTAGTCCCTTTTTGTTCGTAACCTAATGCAATATTTCGGTATGCACTTGGAATGTTAGACCATTGCGAGCGATAACTGGCAGTTAATTGATTATCCGATGCTATGTTTCCAATGGAAGCCGGATTTCGCATGGCAGTATTCAAATCACTTTGAGAAAAATGAGCATCTTGAGCCGAAGCAAAAAAGACGAAGCAAAGAAAGGTTTTTATTAAAATAGCGCTTTTCATATCGTTTATTTTTTTTAATTTTATTTGATAAGGAGTGGTTCGATAATTTTATTAGAAATAAAGAGATTTGTTTTTTGCTAGCTAATAGGCCAACCAGCCAACTGGCAAAAAAAACACTCACTAACTCAATTGTTCTATTTAAGAAGGGTTGCGTGTCCTGAATATTTTTTTTGTAAACCATTCTGATCTACATATTCAACTAGAAATACATAGTTTCCGATCTGAGCATTTTTACCATTAACCGTTCCATCCCATCCGAAAGCCTGTGAAAAAGATTGAAAAATCATCTCTCCCCATTGATTGAAAATCATAAAATTTACCTCTTGAATATTTTGACCTCGAACGTAGAGTTGGTCGTTTTCTCCATCACCATTTGGCGTAAATGCAGTAGGAATAAATATATCTTGTGGCGTATTATTCGCTGGTTGAATTAAATTAGTTGAATCTATCGTATTATTTTTTACTAGGATCATATCCGTTTGTATCATCGTATCTTGACATCCATTTTGATCTGTTGCTCGTAGTTCTACTGCATAGGTTCCTTCTGTTTTGTATTGATGTGTTGGCTGAAGGTTGTCAGAAATATTGTTGTCTCCAAAATTCCATTCTACGCTAATAATATTTTCATTATTAATTTGAAAACTAAAACTATCTAGAGTTGTTCCTTGATATTTCGATACTGAAAAATCGATTGCTAGACTTGGTAAAGCAGTGAGGGTTACTGGTTCTGATATAGTGACAATTCCGGAAGGATGGGTCACTTGAACTTGATAACTTCCTGATGTTTGTACTAAAAAACTGCTAGCGGTAGCGTCATTTATAGCCCAACCATTTTTTAACCATTGATTATTTTCTGAATCGCTAGATCTTAAAATTGGTTTTTTATTATTACAAAAATTTCGATCACCCTCTACTGTGATTACAGCTGGTTCAGGATTGTACTGAACAATTACCTCTACTGGTAAAGAGGTTCCAATACAACCATTTTGATCTTCTACTTCAACATGGTAAGATCCTGCGTTGTCTATCGTAATCGTTGGTGTTGTTGCTCCGGTAGACCAAAAGTAGTGTTCACCATAACTGGCAATTAATTGAACCGAATCTCCTTCAAAAAATTGCGTCGGACCGATCGCCGAAATCGTTGGGATATTTGCAGCACGAACTTGTATAGTGATTTCATTCGAAGAAGAAGTTCCTGTTTGATCCGTTACTAATACCTGAATGGTGTGATCTCCAGACTCCAGCTGATTCGTTTCGAAAGTTGAATTGGAACTACTTTGAGCCAATTGATCATTTAAGTAAAAATGATAAGCGGTGTAAATATTAGGAAAAGCATCGATAGAAATATACTCACCTTGACAAACAACCGGAAGGCCCGAAGATAAGCGGATAGAAATACCTTGTTCTAGGTCGGTAATTTTTCTAACTAAATTATTGTAGGCATCTCCCACATAAATTTCCTTAGTCGTCGGAGAAAAGTCAATAGCCGTAGCACCGCTAAAAGTGGCGTTTGTACCTTCTGCATCCGTCGCACCTGTTACCTGCAAGGTACCAGCATAGGTAGAGACTTGTCCTTCTGGTGTGATTTTTCTAATCAAATAATTATAACCGTCTGCTACAAAAATATTACCCAAAGAATCTACCGTCATATCCCAAGGATAATTAAATTGGGAAGATGCTGTCAATCCATTTTGATAACCTACTTGGCCCGTTCCTGCTACGGTCGTCACCTCACCTGTTGGTGTAATTTTTCTGATCTTATGATTCCATTCGTCTGCTACTAAAATATTGCCTTCGTTATCAAGTGTTAAACCATAAGGTCTATTAAAAGAAGCTTGATTGCCTATTCCATCTGCATCTCCTACTTGGTAGGGTTTTCCCGCAAGAGTGGTTACAAATCCGAATGAATCAATTTTTCGAATAATATGGGTTAGATGATCGGCCACATAAATATTTCCAAACTCATCTATTTCGATTCCGGTCGGATTTCCAAAAGTGGCAGCAACTCCGATCCCATTTGAGGTACCATAATTTCCAGAACCTGCCACAGTAGTTACCATCCCTTCTGGTGTAATTTTTCTTATCTTATTATTACGCGTATCAGCTACCCAGATATTTCCTTCTGGCCCAACGCAAAGACCCCATGGTTCATTGAATAAAGCCGTTGCTTGATCACCGTCTTGATCTCCACTGACACCAGGTATTCCAGCAAAAGTAGAAACGGTTCCGTCTAATTCAATTTTTCGAATGGTATGACTCCATCGATCGGTAACGTAAACAACTCCTTCTAGACTTATGGCGATTCCATGAGGATTGTTAAAGGTGGCATCAAAGGCAGGACCATCTGAGGCACCAGTAATCTCTGGTTGACCTGCCACGGTAGTAACTAGTTGGGCCGTCATGTTTATGCTAGTAATAATGGATAGTAAGAAGATTGAAAATATTCTCATAACTTTAAATTGGTAATTATTGATTTTTAGATGTTGATGATTTTATAATATTTCATGCAATTGCTTTTTGTAATTTGGTCGGGAGTTCAAAATCAAAAATGGGTGTTTCAATTTGGGGGTTTCCTTTCACCAGAAGGCTATACTTATTCGAGATCACTGACCAAAGGTATCTTCGATGTGCCACCTGTTTTAATCGATGCGCCATTTTGTTCAGGTTTAGCCAATCTAAATTTTCTAAGAGTAACTCCAATTCTTTTTCTGATTGGAAATAAAAGCATTGATTCTCAGTGGTAACTCGGTTGTAAATGATATCAAATGAAAGAATGGGTAATCCTAAATACATGGCTTCCACCAAGGATGGGTTGGTGCCACCTTCGCTATGTCCGTGGATATAAACCTTTGCATTAGAACGTAGTTGGTTGAGTAAATTTGATTCGTAAATAGGATCTAATAAATGTAGATGGGGTAGTAGGTTGAATTCATTTTGTAGAGATATTCCGTAGGCACTATTTTTCCAGTTACCGACTAAGACTAATGGCAATGCGGTTTGCTTGGCAAAAGTCTTTAAAATTAGGTGGATATTATTTTCCGGTTCTATTCGAGCAACTTTAAAAGCGTATTCCGTTTGTAGAAAAGGAAATTTTTCAATGGTTGATTTTTGCATCGGTTCTGCTGAATTATGATCAGCTCCATATTCAATTAGCCTGCTTGGTTTTTTATATCGAACTAAGATGTATTTTTGAACGGCGGCGTTATCAGCGATGATTTCATCCGAAAACCAGACTGCGACTTTTTCGCTCCACAACAAAAATAATTTAGCATGTTTTCCCCACTTTGCTCTTCTCCATTCTAATCCATCGACATTTACAATAATTCTTTTGAAAGGAAAAAGGAGTTTAAGGATCGGTAAA
The DNA here is from genome assembly GCA_937927835.1 of uncultured Saprospiraceae bacterium. Lineage (GTDB taxonomy): Bacteria > Bacteroidota > Bacteroidia > Chitinophagales > Saprospiraceae > JALZUU01. The sequence goes on from CALGJS010000035.1 coordinate 5,254, forward strand.
AACAAACAGCCAGATACTCCTAAAATTAGTAAGACCTCAGAAAATAAAATCGCATGCATCATGGAAATTATATCATAAAGAATACTATACGCTCCATTAGCAGAAACAGGAATATATTTGATCTTGGCGCCGTTCCAGGTTGGAACTCTTTCTTCAGAACTATAATGCTTGGTGCTGTTATAAACCGTTATTTGATATTGCTGATTGAGGTGTTCCACCAATTGATGCGCTAAGGTTTCAAACCCTCCATAGCGTGCAGGAACTCCTACGGTTCCGATAATTCCTAATGTCGTTTTTGAATGCTTCATGGTAATTTTATTATTAAGTTATGTATACCAAACTATATTCAAAAGCAAAACCAAAAGATAATTATCAATTAATCAGTTAAATATATGTTATGAAAAATAAAATTTGTTGTCATTTTGAGATCAGTTCCCATTTTGGGAAAATTGATCAAATTGAATTTTTGGCAAAAAAATAACCGAGCCTTTGTGGACTCGGTTATCGTTTCTAGTGTTTGGGTATAGGAATTAAAAGCTATTGAATGAAAATCTTACTGGTATACCATTTCCCATTTTCTCCAACTGCTTTGACGATGTAATGTCCGGTGGTTAGATTTCCTTTATTTAATTGAAAAGCAGATTCAGAAATACCAGATTTATCAAATAATTTTTTGCCCAACATATCAAAAATCTGGAGGCCGATGATATGCACATTTGCACCATCTAACGGAACAATCTGAACTTTAGATGTTAAAATCATTGGATTAGGAAAAATATGTAGTTGATCTGTTGAAAATTCTGGTACAGGTTCTTCACCAATCATGTTGACCTCCGTATTTGTCAGAATAGGAGCAAGATTGTCAAAGAAAATACTTGCTTTATTTTTGATTGCAATACCGTCTTCTAAATTGGGCTTCGGTTTAATTTTAAAAAATACAAAGCCGTGGCTGGCCGCTTCATTGGTAAGACTATCAGGCATATTGATATTTTCAAAAGTCCAAACTAACGTACTTTCATCCTTTATTTCGAATCGGTAATTATGACTGGTTAATCCAACCTTTAAGCTATTAATATCTAATTCCTTTGGAAGTTCATCCTCTATACGTACGGTAGAGACCATCGCATTTCCGACGTTTTGAAATCTAATCTTATAAATTAATTCTTGATCATTTTCAATATAACCTTGCGGTGTTACTGTGATATCATTTGGGTCTAATGCTCCCACTGCTGGTTGAGTATCGATCGTTATATTATCAAGCCCATTACAGTCATCTTGGTCTGCATAAAAAGAAGCCCTTAATTGAATGTCGTTTCCAATGGTCACATTGGTTGAAACAGAATCTTTAATATAAATAGTAATGGATTCTCCTATTTGAACATCTCCTAAATCCCATCTTCGATCATTTCCAACCTCAATGGACCAAGGAACAGAACTTTCTAGCGGAATGATATAATCGCCAAACATAACCGTCAATTTAGCATTGGTAGCGGTCGTGGTACCTGTATTTTTATACGTAACTGCTATTAAGTTTTCAAATCCTATACGGTGTGCTGTTGAAGAAATTTCTACACTCAAGTCAGGCAAGAGACAGGCGGCAGTATCTGCAAAATTATTTCCACAATATTGATTACCAATACCATCAATAGACACGTCGAAGACAGGTGTACAGCTAGCATTCCATGGTGTTTCCTCTGTTAGTTGGGTGATAGTATAATCACCTGGAGCGGCTAATAGACGATACATTCCATTCGAATCTGTAACCGTTATAAGATTCCCAGGTTGAATTAATATTTTCATATTAGGAATACCTATTTCAGTAGAATCTTGCGTGCAATTTTTATTTTCATCATAATAAACAAGACCACAAATTTCACTTCCTTGTTCTTCTATAATGGTAAAACAATCTTCAGGAGTTTGATTGGTTAGTATTTGTCGGTACCCAGAATTCCATTCAATTATCATAGAGTCAATTAAAATGGCATCTCCCAAACCAATAATCATCTTTAGTTCATTTTGACCGCCGATACCGCCACCGGTTTGACCGGATAATTCTCTCATCTGCCAGGTATCTTTCCCATAGATATTTGCTTTTACTCGAATTTTGGTTCCGATGGCTGAATAATTTGAATGGGTACCTATGAGTGTAACGCAGACTTTATTTTGGCATTTTCCTCTGGCATTTTGGTAAATGAAATTTTTATTTAATTGGTGATTCGTAGTAAATAAATCAATATCTCCATCATTATCATAATCTGCCCAAGCAGTTCCGAAAGACTGCCCACCATCTTGGGTAAGATCATTAGTAATAGCTGTGAAAGTTCCATCGCCATTATTTGCATAAAGCGCATTATTTTGATTTTGGTTATTGCTGACAAAAAGGTCGAGATCTCCATCATTATCATAATCTCCCCAGGCACTTCCGTGCGAATGTCCACCATCATTGACGATGCTTCCCGTGGTGACTTTAGTAAAGGTTTCGTCTCCATTATTTTGATAAAGGAAGTTGTTTTGATTTCCTGCATTGGCTACAAATAAATCTAAATGACCATCATTATTATAATCTCCCCAACTTGCTCCGACCGAATTTCCTCCGTCATTCACGATGTTTCCTTGATTGATTTTTAAGAAATTTCCATTGCCTGTATTTTTGTATAAGCTATTATTATTGTTCGAAGTGTTACAGACAAATAGATCCATCAAACCGTCCGAATTATAATCACCCCAGATTCCACTGACTGAAAAATTAGCTTCCAGCGTTGGAGCTGAACCATTCGCTTTTGTAAAAGTTCCGTCGCCATTATTATGGAATAATTTATTAAATTTTGTAGAAAAATAATCTGATACAAATAAGTCTAAAAATCCGTCATTGTCATAATCTACCCAACTTGTACCATGGGAATAACTTTTATCCTGCACTGCCGGATCATTTAAAATCCTAATGAAATTTCCACCATCATTTCGATATAGAAAATTCTCAAAACCAATATTATTAGCAACATACAAATCTAAGTCTCCGTCATTATCATAGTCACCCCAAGTGGCTGCCAAGGAGCTGGCTATATCCGTTGCAATAGCACCGGTGGTTACTTTAGTAAAAGTAGAATTTCCATTATTATGATATAAAAAATTAGGAACTTCTGGATCGTAATTGGTCACCAATAAATCTACATAGCCATCATTATTATAATCGCCCCATGCGGTTGCCCAGGCATCGCTAATGGCTTCTAATCCAATGTTCTCAGGTTTTCCAAAACTTGCATTAGGATCATAAACCATTGAGAGTGTTGGTAGGTTGGTTCCACAAGGTCTTTTTCCTCCTATTTCAAAATGAATAATTTCTCCAGGCTTATAATCTACCCCTAATAAAATACGGAAACGTAATCTAATTTTATTCGAAGTAAGATCAGTTACCCCAACCAGACCTTTCTCCCCAAGGATCGGATCCATTTCTGACCCGGTAATCGAATAGCTATTATTGGCTAATACTGGATCTATAATCGGGAAGTAATTTTCTGAAAATGGATAAAGAACTTCCGTACTTCCACTTTCAATACTGATACTTTGACTAGTTGGTGGAATCATTTTTATAAATAAATCTTCTACTGAAGCTAACTTGGTACTTAACATTTCAAATTCTACCATAATGCTATTGTCACAATCATCCGTTGGGTTGGTAGAATTTTCAAATTTTACTTGTAATTCAGAAGGCTGGGGCGCAATATTTAAATTAAGGGTTTCGATGCTACAGGTATAATTAGTTAAATCGGTTGGATAACCTTCGCAATCTGCGCCCGTTTTTACTTGTAAGGTAGATAAGTCGCAAGAATTATAAGTTGCCGTGATTTGGAAGGTTAGGTTTTCTCCTTCGGCTAGATCTCCTAATTGATATAAGCCATCGACAAGACTTAAAATACTTTGATCTTGGGCGTTTTTAACTTCTTGAACGGTAATATTACCGCTTGCATCTTCGAGGTGAAACCAAGCGTTAGCGGCATTGGCATTGGTATTTTTGATGTTTAATTCCCAAGTAACGGTAGCGGAAATTCCATCCTGGGTAGGTAGCGTAGAGCTAGGCGTTTGTTTAGATTTATAATATTTTATATAATCGGTATATCGACTATATTCTTGCGTCAGTGCACCTCCTAAAATAGTATTTTCTTGAAAGGTAAAATAATAATTAATTGGTAAATTGGCGGCTTGATTTACTTGGCAATTGGGTTGTATTTCGAGGGTTACGCGACCATTATATCCATCATCGGAATAGTTTAAAATACCGCCGTTTTCGGAGTAATAATTTTCTAATTCAAAATAATGATTGGTACCGTTAATACTAGTTGGGTTAATATTGACTGTTTCGTAAACAGTAGAATTGGTACTTTTCGTTCTCCATTGTTTGATATTTCCATTCACAAAAGTATATCCTTCCGGAATATCTATTCGGACCTTTTCTAACTTCGACCAATTTCTATATTCAAATGGAAACATATTGCCACCAGAAAAATTGGTACAACAATCACCAATGCTCATGTAATAATTTTGGGAGATCGTTTGGGTACAGGTTTTTACATTAAACTGGTCAGACTTCCAAGTCGAATAAAAATAGCCGACAGCTGTAAAGTTTCCATTCCAATCGTTGCATTGATAAGGAGTGCCGTTCGGAGTATCACTGACATAAAAGTCATTGGTAATCATTACTTGTTCTGCGTTCCCACCAATATTTCCGACCATTTTATAAGTAGCAATCAATACCACTTCATCTTCGTTTTCTAATTGAAAATTAGTAAAATCGAAACATCCCATATTGGCTAAACCACTTGGACTAAAATCAAAATCCACCGTTCTAATTCCACCCGAAAGACTTTCTGAAAATGGGACCTCGTTACAAGTCAAGGTTTGTCCGGTACTCTTATCTAAAATGCTTATCCGAGCTGATAAAATATTGATTTCTTCGCCATATGGAACGTTAGATGAAGCATAACCGTAGCTCCAGTTTGGAAAATCGGTAGAGGTTTTTATTTCACCAATAAAAGTAGTTTCAAAGGTGTCGCTTGCCATGATTCTATTAGGTTTAATCAAGTTCATATTTAAATCATTTACCGCATCTGGTAAGCCATCTAAGTTATTATCCGAAATTCCAAAACTGGTTCTTGTCACTTGAAAATCCTGAAAGGCCATCCCTTTATCACAAGGACTAGGGCAATGTAATTGCGTCTGTGGTGTTTCTTTACAGGTCATGGAAATTCGGTAAGGATTGGTGCAATTCGTATCCATGATGTGGAACAATTGCATTCCTACCGTCACCCAACGAACATTAGGTGTACAGTCAGCCGTTAGATTTAAGTTGAACTGGGAATGATTTAAGTTAAAGTTGGCTGGAATGGGAAGATTATATCTAGCGGTTAAAGTTTTACTGCTTGCGTCGTAATTTACTTGATCGGCCGTCCAAGTATTTTGGCTGTTGATAAATTCCAAATCATTGGTATTGCCACTCCAAACCAGTCCGGTTGGAATATTAAAGATCGCTTCGAAGTATGGAGCGGTTCCAACCGAGAGTTCAAAAGTGGCAGCATTGATAATTAAAGTATAGGTTCCGGTTTGTCCATCTACCAAATCAGATGGAGATTCGAAAAAGGTTGCCATTTTTTTGATTTGATTTTCTTGACCTAATCCTTCGAACTCATAGGTATTACTTTCACACATGTCCGTATATTCCCCTTCGTACGCCCATCCGACGTAGTGCACCTCTGAGCAGGAGGTCGTCGCGCAAGTATAGTTATCCCAGTTTAAAACCAACGTTTCACCTGGTTGGATGGTAGGAAGTTCCACCGTAAAACCAGCGATTGAATTATTGCCTAGGCAGTCGTAACCAGCACTAGCTTGAGTGGCGATGGGTAAAAGTGGAGTAGTAGTCCCATTTAGGGTATACCGAATACTTTCTAAATCTGCTTTGGTATATTGATCTGTTTCATTCGGGAATATTTTTACTTGGGATGCATTGGCTGGTCCCGTACCATTATTGACAATCGTTAGTGCTTGTAGATCACCTGACCCATCTATACAAGTTCCAAAACTACTAGTCGGTGTAATACTTAAGTCTGGAGGAAACAATTGTATGGTCGTAAATGGAAATTTAGTGTTACTGCCATCGGTTTGTCCATCGCATCCCCAAAAAGTAGTGAGTTCGTTTTGAGCATTATTACATCCTATGGCAGTCATAGTTAGGGTAACTACGATCGATTCATTTTGGTCTAATCTGCCATCACCATTTCCAATATTGACAAAATCAGCAGCAGAAAAAACTATTTCATCATGATTCGAATTTAAGGTTCCTTTGTCAACGGCATCTAGTCTAAGATTTTCGTCATAGGTATTTTTTAATACAAAAGAAGACAAAGAGCCATATCCACCATTTACAACCGTTACCGTTTGTGTAAAACTTCCACCTACGAAAACGGTAGAAGCCATGGGCGTTACCTGGGTGATCGAAAGCGCTGGATAAAGTAGATTATAATTTTCGGTTATGTCCATTTCTGAGCCACCTGCATAGTTTACCATTACTTGATTGGAAAAAATAGTTCCATTCAATTGGCTATTATAAGCATCGTAAGAAGCGATTGCTTGTAAGGAAAAGAAAATGGATTCACCACTGCCTAAATTATTGGCTCGGAAAGAAACTTCAGAAGGGTCAAAAACATTATCTTCTTGTACATTGAAGTTGGACTCTTCTGCCAAACTACCAGTAACGTATTCAATGCCAACCGGAAATTTTACTTGAATTTCCAGATTTGTTAAACTCGTATTGGAAGTATTGGTAAATCCAATGGTGAATATTTCTCCAGACTCACAGACCATTATTTCGTTCGGAATTACGTTGTTAAAATCAAGCGACTGTGCCTTTATTTCAATACAACTTAGGAAGATGATCATCATTCCAAGTAGGGTAACAAACCAAGGATTAAATTCTTTTTCTGGTGAATCTATTGGGTTTTCAAATTCTTTTTTCTTTTTTTGATTGGTATTCATGGTAAATTTATTTTAGAAGTAGGTAATTTATTTACTTATATCTAAAATTTGTACCGATAGGTAAAGTACTGATTATTAGTGGTTTGAAGGTGCGTACTTTGTCTATGTGTTCTCAAAATGAATAAAATTCTCATTTTGAGAATGCTGAGTAGGTAATCGGTAGGAAAAGTTTAAACCTAGAAAGGTTGGACTAGGTAATTTATGGTTTACTACAAAATCTATTAAAAAGGTCTTCTTTAAGTATTTGACCTATTTTTTATCTTCAGGGCCAGCTGAATGATTAAAGAAACCAAAACAGTAAATATTCCAAATAAAATTCCTATTTCAAGGGCATCATTGATTCTAGCTAACATCGACCAAGCAATGGCGAATATCAAGCTCAATATTAATACAGGCCAGATCATTTTAGAATCCTTCCCAATAATTAAACCTGTTAATCCTCCTAGAATCAATCCATAGCACCCGATAATAAAATAGCTTAATACGTCATCCGATTGATTCGAATTGATTTCAAAAAAGTATAATACAACCATAATAATAAAACCAATGATACCACCATAGGCACCCGTTCTTTTTCTACTTCTTTCTTTTTGTAAAGTGGCTGGATTATTTGAGTCTACCTCGATAGTGGCGTCTCCTTGAAGGTCGGAGCTAGCACTTAGAGGTGAGGCTAGATTGCCGATCGCATTAATCCTCATATTTGCAGCAGTACCAGTAGTCTTGGCATTTGCTGTGGAACTTGGATGGTTGGTAGCCTCTTCCGGTTGTTTTGGCGATTTCTTAAATTGAGAAACCACTTTTTTCTTTTCCGCTTGTCGTTTCTTTTCTTCCTTCTGATTTATCTCTTCTAACGCAGTTCGAATCCCTCTAACAATATCAGAATATGCTACGTCTTCCTGCGGCCAGCTACTGATTGGTTTTCCATCCTTGGGTAATACTTGAATATTACTAAAGGGAGCATCTTCCCAGAGGCATTCTCGTAGAATAATTGGGATCAATTTTACATTTCCATCCCTATGTTTAAATAGGGCATTTTTGACCTCTTGTTCATAGAAATATTCAGAAGCCAAAGAATCGGCACTTACCAACAATAAAATAATATCTGCTTGATGAATATGTTTTTTTATCTCCTCATCCCAAATACTACCAGGACTAATTTCTCCATCATACCAAATGTTTAAATCATATCTTCTACCTACCGGTTTTAAGAAGTTTAAGATCTTCTTCAAATACGATTCGTCCTTTCGCGAATAAGCAATAAATATATTGATGGTCTTCTCTTGTTTCTTGTCCATTATCCAAAGCTAAAAAGTTTACATTTTGGTTCTTGGGTGAAATTACGAAGAATTATGGCATTTTTTGCCATGAATGAATAGGTAATGTCCCAACATCAAAAAACTAATGGCTTCTCTAAAATGATTTGGTGGGAATTCTGGGGATTTTAATTTCAAGGCTATAGCAACCTGTTTTCCCAAATATAAAAACGCCTCATAAATCATTGATTTACAAGACGTTAATTGCTTAAATGGTGATCCCATCAGGACTCGAACCTGAAACCTGCTCATTAGAAGTGAGCTGCTCTATCCAGTTGAGCTATGGGACCATTTTTCTTTAATATATTCTTTTCCGCTTCC
>CALGJS010000036.1 GCA_937927835.1 uncultured Saprospiraceae bacterium
CGATTCTCAAAGATAAATACTATGCTTCCTTTAAAAATAAATGATCGTTTTTACAACGAATTACCCGCTGATCCAGAGCGAACCCAAAGTAGACGCCAAGTCAAGGCTGCCTGCTATTCCTATGCCACGCCTCGTATTCCTGGAAATCCTACCTTGGTACATGCTTCCAAAGAAGCTGCCGACTTGATTGGTTTGTCGGAAGAAGATCTTAAGTCTAAAAATTTTCTTGATATTTTTTCAGGTACCAAAAAGATGGAGGGAACAGATCCTTATGCGATGTGTTATGGTGGACATCAATTTGGACATTGGGCCGGACAGCTTGGGGACGGGCGTGCGATCAATATTGGTGAAGTAGAACACGATGGAAAAACTTGGGCTTTGCAGCTCAAGGGTTCGGGGGAAACTCCGTACTCTCGCACAGCAGATGGACTGGCAGTATTGCGTTCTTCTGTTCGTGAACATCTCTGTAGCGAAGCGATGTATCATTTAGGTGTACCGACAACGCGATCGCTTTCTTTGATAGAAACAGGAGATCAAGTGATGCGAGATATGTTATATGATGGGAATGCGGCGTATGAAAAAGGAGCGGTAGTTTGTCGAATGGCACCTGCATTTATTCGGTTTGGAAATTTTGAAATATTAGCCAGTAGAAGAGATGTCGAAACTTTGCGGAAGTTGACCGATTTTACGATTAAATATTTTTATCCCGAAATAAAAGTGGGAACGGCTGACGCCTATGTCGAATTTCTTCGTCAAGTCGCTCGTCGTACTTTGACCATGATCATGGATTGGCAACGGGTCGGTTTTGTACATGGAGTGATGAATACAGATAATATGTCGATTCTTGGTTTGACAATTGATTATGGTCCTTACGGATGGTTGGAAGGCTATGAACCAGGTTGGACACCGAACACGACAGATCGACAAAACAAGCGATACCAATATGGACAACAAGCTCAAATGGCACACTGGAATATTTACCAATTAGCCAATGCTTTATATCCTTTGATCGAAGCAACAGAACCTTTGGAAGCGGTACTCAACGAATTTCGAGATAACTACTCTGTGGAATATCCCGCGATGATGCGTAAAAAATTAGGACTCGCAAAAGAAGAAGAAACTGATTGGAATTTAATTAAACAATTGGAAGAAACACTTCAACTTATCGAAACAGATATGACGATTTTCTTTCGATTATTAAGTAAGTTTTCAATAGACGAAGTTTCTAAAAAGGATTCTTATTTCCTAGATTTGATGGAACCTGCTTTTTATAAAGTAGAAGCATTGACTCCAGAGATCAAACAAAAATGGAACGACTGGGCCCAAGCATACGCCGATCGCCTTTCTCGTGAAACGCAGAGCGAAGACGCCCGTCAAATTGGGATGAATTTAGTCAACCCAAAATACGTCCTCCGAAATTATATGTCCCAATTGGCCATCGACCAAGCCAATGAAGGGAACTATGATTTGATTGACGAGCTATACCAATTATTAAAACAACCTTATGCTGAACAACCGGAATCTGAAAAGTGGTTTGCTAAACGTCCAGAGTGGGCGAGGCATAAGGTGGGTTGTTCGATGTTGAGTTGTAGTTCGTAGGGATGATTTCTTTTTTGTAATATAGAAAAGACCAATTATTACCAGTGGTATGTTTTTTGTAAATATTGTTAAGTTGAAGTATGGAGAATAATATTAATATTATTTAGTCATATAATTAACTTCAAATTTATAAAAATACTATTGAGATGAAACAACTTTTAGGTGTATTCTTTTTTTGTTGCCAAATACTCGTGGTAGCTGCCCAATCGTGCCCTCCTAATGGAACGGTCCTTTTAACCAATCAAGATCAAATAGATAACTTTCGAGCAAATTATCCGACCTGCAATATCATACAGGATCTTACTATTTATGGAGATGATGTAACTAATCTCGATAGTTTGGTTGGTATTATGGAGGTTGAGGGAAATGTGAGTCTTACGGATATGTCAAGTCTTACGGATCTGACTGGACTTCGTAACCTAACAAGTGTAGCTGGATTTTTACAACTTAATAATCTGGGAAGTCTAACGAATTTATCAGGTTTGGAAACTTTAACCTATGTGGGTATTGATTTAGTCATCGCTGATAATCCTGAATTGGAAGATATCACTAGTTTATCAAATGTAGCTCTTGGAACGTTAGAATTACTGGTAGTGTCAAATAATCCGGCATTGACAAACTGTGCCTTACCAGTATTTTGTTCTTATGCGAATGGACCAGGAGAGATAGTCTTCAATAATAATAATCTTGCCTGTGAGTTATGTGGAACAGTGACGGAAGGTAGTTGTGAAATTTTACGAACCGGATTTACTACACAGGCAGATATTGATGCATTTCCATTACGATACCCTGGATGTGTAAATGTGACAAATGATCTCACTATTGCAGAGAACAATGATTTTATTACGAATTTGGATAGTTTAATACAAATAGAATCCGTGTATTTTTTGGATATAATTGGTAATAGTCAACTTAGTTCACTTTCTGGTCTAGATAGTATAAATTCAATTGGTTTTTATTTAGGAATCCGTACGAACGAGCGTCTTGAGAATGTAGATGGATTGCTTGGTTTGACGGAAATGACAGACCAATTTATAGGTCCTTTGATGGTGATTAGTAATAACCCACTGTTAAATAATATAATTGGTTTAGAAAATATAAATGGAGCATCTGTCAATACCGTAGAAATTAATGGTAATAATAGTTTGTCTTTATGTGCTTCTTCTTTCTTATGTGATTTTTTAAGTGGCGGCGGATATGCTGGAGAACTTTATAATAATCAACCGAACTGTAATTCAGTCGAAGAAATTTTAGGAAATTGCGACGCAGTTGACTACGGAAGATTATATTACGAAGTTTTTATTGATTATAATGAAAATGGAATCTTTGATTCAGACGAATCATTATACGAAGGAACTTGGTTGACTATTGACCAGACAGGGGAAGATCTCCCAGCAGTCAATACTGGTTTTTCCTATTTACCATTTGGTAGTTATGAGGCACATTATAATCCTAATTTTACACCCAATTGGGAAGTTACAATTCAAGATACTTTCAATATTATTTTATCCGAATTTTTACCTGACGATACCATTCGCTATGGCGTTAAACCGTTGGTAGAAAATTCGTTGATACAAACATCTTTAGTTACCAATAATTATCGTTGTAACGAATTTTCTGAATTTTCTTTATTTGCTTCTAATCATGGAACTACTTTTCCGAGAGGAATCATTTGGTTGGAAGTAGATCCGAAGATCAATGTAATTGATTTTGTAAATACACCTGACACGATCATTTTACCCAACAAATATGGATGGAGATTTGATGAATTGTCACCGAGTAATTCTACTAGTCGATCTATCAGACTACAGATGCCAGGCCCTCCAGAGCTTGCTATTGGTGATAGTATCAGGTCAAATGTCTTTGTAACGTATAATGATGTGAATGGATCGATGGTTAGTAACACGGTTGAAAATACTCAATTAGTAGCCTGCGCATACGATCCCAACGACAAACAAGTCTCTCCTCAGTATCCCAATAATTATGCTTTGTTCCATGAGCCATTGACCTATACCGTTCGTTTTCAAAATACCGGAAATGCAGAAGCATACGATGTCGTTATCCGCGATACTTTAAGCGAACATATCGATCATCATTCACTAAAAATTATCAGTAGTAGTCATCCTGAAGTCTTTTCTGCTACGCTTGAAGAAGAACGGTTTTTGACCTTCTCTTTTATTGATATTTATTTGCCAGATAGTACCACTGATTTTGCAGGAAGTCAGGGATATATCATGTATCAGGTGATGGCTAAAGAAGATTTGCCAGAAGAGACGGTGATCGAAAATACAGCTAGTATTTATTTTGATTTCAATCCGCCCATCGTTACAAATACAACCTCAAATATCATGTTGTCTACTTTTGATTTTGATGAAGATGGGGTGTTGTTATTTATAGATTGTGATGATGAAAATCCTGCAGCGTTTCCTGGTGCTGAGGAAATTCCAAACAACGGTGTTGATGAAAATTGCGATGGGGAAGATCTTCTCGTAGGAATCGAAAACTTGTTAACATCGGGTATTCAAATTTTTCCAAATCCGACTGAGAATAATGTCCAAATAGAATTGACGGAGTCTAACGCGGCAGAATTAACGATCATAGATATTACTGGAAAAATTCTGGCTACTCATGATTTTCAACAAGCAATGGATCTTGATTTATCCGATTGGGAAAATGGTATCTATCTTTTTATGATCCAAACGGATAAAGGTCGGATCATTAAACGGGTAACCAAACAGGGATTGTAATTATTTTTAAATAAAAAATAAAACCCGTAGAGACAAGTCATTGCTTGTTTCTACGGGTTTTTTATATCCTGTTACATTAACAATCCTAGCCCCACAAGGAATATCCAATGATGCATTAACATTCTAATATACCCAAAATTTAACATTTAATATCCATCATTTTATTATCTTAGAGCTGGTATAGTTATTCTATATTCCATCATTTTAATTAAAAAACCAAAACACTTCCTCTATGAAAAAAATAACCATTCTATTATTTCTAATCGTTCCCTTATTCCTAACTGCCCAAGTAGATTTACAATATCAGACGCCGCATAAAGACATTAGTGTATTAGCGGATGCTTCTCCAGCTCCCTGGATGCGTATCAACTCAAAAGGAACCAAGGCGCTCTTATTGTATCGTCAGGCATTTAAAAGTATCGAAGAATTATCCGAAACGGAAATGAGATTAGCAGGTTTGCGAATCAATCCGAAAACCAATATTTCGAGTAGAGCAAGATATCGATACGATATAAAGGTGTTCGACATGGCCACTAAAAAAGAAGCAGCAGTTTCGGGATTACCGAAAAATGCTCGAATGACCAATTGGACTTGGTCGGCGGATCAAAAATATATGGCCTTCACGAATACCATAAGCACGGGTGTTGAATTATGGGTCTTGGATATTGATCAGAGAAAAGCAACTCGATTGACAGATGCGGTGGTTAGTGCCAATATGAATTCCGCCATTAGCTGGTTAGATGATCAGACGATCTTATACACCAAATTACCAGCCAATCGAAAAGCATTAATAGATAATAAAACATCGGTTCCAACTGGACCAACTATCTCGGTCAATGATGGTGGAAAAAAAGCACAAAATCGTACCTATCAAGATTTATTGAAAAATCCAGTAGATGAAGATAATTTTATTCAATTAGCTACTTCAGAAATATGGAAGGTAAATCTTTCCGGAAAAGAATCGAAGTGGATGGAAGCAGATATGTATACAGAGATTGATGTTTCTCCGGACGGTAAAAATATAATGGTTGGGAAAATTATGAAACCGTTTTCTTACCTCGTTCCTTATTATAGATTTCCAAGTTCAGTAACCATTTATGATGCCAATGCTAAAAAAGTAAAAACAGTGTTGGAAGTTCCTTTAATCGAGGATTTACCAAAAGGATTTATGGCCAGAAGAACGGGTCCACGTAATATGAATTGGAGATCAGACCAACCTGCCACCTTGTACTGGGCAGAAGCATTGGATGGTGGCGATCCTGAAACGGAAGTTCCTTTTCGAGATGCGGTTTATCAATTGGAATCTCCATTTAACCAAACAAAGAAATTATTGACCAAAACAAAATTGCGATTCAGCGGTATTGAATGGGGAACAGATGAAGTAGCGATCAGCTATGATTATTGGTGGAATACGAGGATGCTTAGAACTTCGATTTTTAATCCGAGTGATCAGAATAAAGAACCGATACTTTTTAATGAGCGAAATTATCAAGACCGATATAGTGATCCAGGAAGTTTTGTAACGAAGAAAAACAAATATGGTAACTCGACTTTAGAGGTCAATGGAGATGAAATGCATCTTCTAGGAGATGGATATTCTGATGCAGGGAAATTACCTTTTGTCGATAAATACAATTATAAAACCGGTAAGTCGGAACGTATCTATCAAGCAAAGGCAGATGAAATGTTAGAAACTTTGGTCAGCGCGATAGATATGAAAGCTGGGAAAATTTTGACCAGATTAGAATCTAAAAATAAATTTCCTAACTACTTTTTCCGAGATTTAAAATCAGGAAGTTTAACGAAAGTTACTTCTTTTAAAAATCCTTTTGAAGCGATCCAAGATGTTCACAAAGAAGTGATTACTTATAAAAGAGCGGATGGATTAGATCTTAGTGCGACGCTATATTTACCAGTTGGATATGACAAGGAAAAGAAAGAGAAAATGCCGATGTTGATGTGGGCATATCCTCGTGAGTTTAAAGACAAATCAAGTGCAGGTCAAGTTACTTCCTCCCCTAATGAGTTTACTTATCTTTGGTATGGTTCTCCAATTTATTGGGTCAATCGTGGATACGTGGTGTTAGATGATGCCGCTTTTCCAATTATAGGAGAGGGCGATGATGAGCCGAATGATACCTTCAGAGAACAATTGGTATCTAATGCCAAAGCGGCGATTGATGCCGTGGATGAAATGGGATATATCGACCGAACGAGAGTTGGTGTTGGAGGACACTCTTATGGTGCTTTTATGACGGCGAATTTGTTGAGTCATTCTGATCTCTTCGCTGCTGGAATTGCGAGGTCCGGTGCCTATAACCGAACGCTGACGCCATTTGGTTTTCAGTCGGAGGAAAGGAATTATTGGGAAGCACCAGAGATCTATAATACGATGTCTCCATTTATGCATGCCGAAAAAATGAAGACGCCTTTATTGCTAGTGCATGGACAAGCAGATAATAATTCAGGTACGTATCCTATGCAAAGTGAACGTTATTTTAATGCGCTAAAAGGATTGGGAGCAACGGTTCGACTCGTGATGTTTCCAAAAGAAAGTCATGGCTACGCAGCTAGAGAATCCATCATGCATATGCTCTGGGAACAGGATCAGTGGTTGGAGAAATATGTGAAGAATAAAGGGAAGGATGGGGTGGAGCCGTA
>CALGJS010000037.1 GCA_937927835.1 uncultured Saprospiraceae bacterium
TGGTGAATATATCCAGTGTATCCTTCCCAGTTATCTTCTTCCATTGCATCAGAAAGTGCGATATTATATTGGAAATTATCATACTCTTTTTCAATTCCACGGAAGTCTTCGGTGTAGAATAATTCTCGTAAAGATCGTCCACCATACCAGTAAGAAACTTTTCTATCTCTGGTTTTTAAGGTATGGAATAAGTGGAAGATGTGCGACCGTAAAGGTGCCATTCCAGCTCCACCACCGATGTAAACCATTTCTTTTTTAGTAGGCTTGATAAAGAATTCGCCGTAAGGTCCAGAGATCGTAACACGATCACCAGGGTTACGCGAGAATACATAAGAAGAACAAACTCCTGGATTAACAGGTAAGAAACCATTGGTCTTTCGATCCCACGGTGGTGTTGCGATACGAATATTTAGCATCACGATATTTCCTTCCGCAGGGTGGTTGGCCATAGAGTACGCACGGAACTGTGGCTCATCATTTACCATTACTAAATCCCACATGTTGAATTTATCCCAATCTCCACGGTACTCCTCTTCAATGTCCATTCCTTTGAAGTAACAAGTAATCTTAGGAACGTCAATTTGAACATATCCACCTGATTCGAAATCGAGTGTTTCTCCCTCTGGAAGTTGAACTACGAATTCTTTAATAAAGGTAGCAACTCCGTCGTTAGACTTAACTCGGCAATCCCATTTTTTGATACCAAAGATTTCTTCTGGGATTCGGATGTCCATATCAGAACGAACTTTTACCTGACAAGCAAGTCGCATATTTTCAGCTACTTCTCTACGAGTAAGGTGATTCAATTCTGTAGGAAGTACATCCCCTCCACCTGCGTCGATATGACATTCACACATCGCACAAGTTCCTCCACCTCCACAAGCAGAAGGCAGGAAGATATTCTTTTCAGATAAGGCAGTCAAAAGATTAACGCCTGGCTTTACCAGCATTGGATTTTCCGTATCTCCGTTCACGATAATTTTTACATCACCTTGAGGGATCAACTGCTTACGCGCGTAGATCAACATAAACGACAGCGCCAAGATAACCGCGGTAAAGATGGCTACGGCTGCGATGATTAATCCAAATTCAAATAAAAGTATCATATATATTGTTTTTGTTGAACCTGCCTTTGCCGGCAGGCAGGTCGTTGAATCGTTGAATCGTTGAGTGCTAATGCGTTTACTTAGTATTAGAACAGCGATTTAATATTTCAACATAGTTTTAACTTGCTTATTTTAGAAAATACTATTTAACAAATTGAAAGAGTATTTATCAGAATAACTTAACAAATTTTTGATCTTTCGGTTTATATAATTCTATTGGATTAATAAAAGGCCAAAGAATCTTTACACCTATTTTACTTTCCAGCAGTTAAGGCTGCAGGATCAATTCCCATCAAAGACATAAAGGCAATTCCCATTAGTCCTGTCAAGATAAATGCCATTCCCAATCCACGTAGTGCAGGAGGTACATTTGAGTATCTGATTTTTTCACGGATGGCAGCAATCGCGATGATCGCTAAGAACCAACCAAATCCTCCACCTAAACCAAAAGCGATAGATTCTGTAAAGCTATACTCACGGGCAACCATGAATAAAGATCCACCAAGAATTGCACAGTTTACGGTAATCAATGGTAAGAAGATACCTAAAGAAGTATATAATGCTGGAGAGACTTTTTCTACGATCATCTCTACCAACTGTACCATTGAGGCAATTACGGCGATAAAGAGAATGAAACGTAAGAAGGTAAGATCCATTCCGAAAATTCCATTTTCACTTAGTAATAATTCACTGATCAACCAGTTGATCGGCATGGTTATACCAAGTACAAAGATTACTGCAAGTCCAAGACCAAAAGCAGTAGTAACTGTTTTAGAAACGGCCAAGTAAGAACACATTCCAAGAAAGTATGCTAATACAAGGTTTTCAATAAAAGCAGCTTTGATAAAAATATTGAATAATTCCATTTTTTTAAACTATTAGCCAACGATGCTTTGTTGTTGGCTGGTGAACATTTTATGTTTTTAGTAGTACAATCTTTTGCTTACGAAACGTCGACAAGCGTCGGTCGGTAAGAACGTTGTATCCAGATCAAGACACCGATGATAAACATCGCGGCGGCGGGCAGAACCATCAAGTTATTGTTGGTATATCCAGCGAATAAAGAACCAAAGCCACTTTCAGCAGCTGTATTGATTAAGTATCCTACTTCGTTGTTACTTGCTCCGATAATATTGATTTGAATTGGGCTACCTGCGAACAAAGTTCCTTTACCAAAAATTTCACGAATTACCGCGACAATAATTAGGATGACTCCGTAGCCTACTCCGTTACCAAGACCATCTACAAAAGCTCTCCAAGGGCGGTTGGCCATCGCATAAGCTTCTAGACGTCCCATTACGATACAGTTGGTAATGATCAATCCGATATAAACAGATAGTTGCTTATAGATCGGATAGTTAAATCGTTTTAGCGTAAGTTCTACGATGGTTACCAGTGTTGCGATAATCACTAACTGGACGATCATTCGAACTTGCTTAGGGATTTTATTTCTTACTAAGGAAGTAAACAAACTAGAAAAACCACATACAAAGACTACCGCAATGGCCATAACCACTGATGGATAAACTAAGGAGGTTACTGCCAAAGCAGAACAGATACCAAGTACCTGAATTGTAATTGGGTTGGTATCCCCTAGTGGATCTAGTAATAATTTCTTTTCCGCTTTTCCAAATAAAGGCTCTTTTTCCTTTACAGTTACTTCGGGCGTTGCAGTTGTTTCAGCCATTTTATATTAGATTAATATTTATCAATTTTTTGAGAATTCTAAAAGATTTTATCCTTTTGTCTTTTTAGCAGCTGCCTGTTTATTTAGGTAAGGCAAATAATATTTAATACCTCTTTCTAACATTTCAGTTACCCCATCTGCGGTAACCGTTGCCCCAGAAATTCCATCTACTGCGTAAGGGTTACCAGCAGTACCTCCTATTTTTCTAACTTCTACAGAAGTATAAACTCCAGCATCGTTAAAAATTTTCTTCCCCTTAAATCGACTAGGGAAAGTAGGATTATCTTTGATTTCAGCACCAAGACCTGGAGTTTCTCCTTTATGGTCAAAAGTAGCACCTGCGATAGTCGTTAGATCGTCTTTCAGAGCAACATTGCCCCAAATTTCATCCCATAGACCATTACCACGAACAGAAAGAATAAAGCTTTTTCCTTTTTCACTATTAAAAACATAGAGAGGAAAAATACGCTCCTCTTCTGGCTTCTTTTTTTCTTTAGCCAAATCAATATTTTCTGGCTTTCCGCCTTTATAACCTGCATTCTTAATATCTTCTTCTTTTAAAACAGCACCGCTCATATCAAGGGCGATCTGCTCTACTTTAGAAGCGAAGAGGTCTTCTATTTCTCCATCAGCCATCAATTTAGGATCTTGTGTTAGATAATCACTAACTGCTCCCAAAATAGCACGCTTGTTAAAGATAGCTTCGTTTGCTTTGATCTGTCCACCCCAAGAGGTAGATAGTAGCGCTAAAGAAAAAGCTACGCCTGCGGTCATTATTACTACGAATCGAATTACACTACTAGTACTATCCATCGTTTATTTATTTTAATGATAATTTTTATTTCTTTTGCTAAATTTAATGTGCTCCGTGGGTTGCGGCTTCCTCTGTTTCTACTCGCTTTACGACCGTTGTTCTTTTCAGACGACGACGTACGTTTGCTTCTAATACATAGTGATCGATTAGTGGAGCAAAAACGTTCATGAACAAAATAGCCAACATCCAACCTTCAGGATATGCAGGGTTTAGTACACGAACAATCATTCCGATCATTCCGATTCCAAAACCATACATTAACTTACCTGTATTGGTAGAAGTAGCGGTTACCGGATCGGTGGCCATAAAGACTAAAGCAAATAATAAAGATCCCATTGAGAATTGGTAGTACCAAGGAACATTCATAAAAGGAATTGCTCCCCACATGTTCATTAACCAACCCGTAAATGCAGCACCGATTACGACACTCAGCATGATTCTCCAGCTACCGATTCCAGTAACTAATAGGATAATCGCACCAAGGATAATTAGCGGCTTACAGCTTTCCCCGATAGAACCAGGAATTGCTCCCCACCACATCTGACCAGGTGAGTAAACAGAAGTTACATTTTCCCAACCACCTTGAAAAGCTAAGCTTAAAGGAGTGGCAGCCGTATAACCATCTGCCATTGCTAGACCAGGTTTAAAGGTATCCCAGCCCATCCATTCAAAGATTCCATTAAAGAATCCAGTGTGGAACCAGTTATAACTAGCAGTCCAAAGACCGTCTGCATCTTTTACCAAACCAGCTACCCATACTTCGTCTCCAGAGATGGTAGTCGGATAAGCGAAGAAGATAAATACCCGCGCTAGTAATGCTACGTTTAAGATATTCATTCCTGTTCCACCGAAAGCCTCTTTACCAATTACTACCGCAAAGAAAACAGCCAAAGCAAGAATCCATAGAGAAATGTCTGGTGGCATAATTAGTGGAATCAAAGCACCCGAAACAAGGAATCCTTCTTCAATTCCGTGGCCTTTTTTAGCCGCATAATAAAATTCAATTCCCAGTCCCACAATGTGGGTAACAATGAAAATTGGAATAATCTGCATTAAACCGTACGCTAATTTCAGGTGAAATCCTTCAATAAAACCTACATGCTGTCCCAAGGCTACAAAGTGTTGGTGACCAATATTATAAGAACCAAAGAGGTAGCAGAATTGCATAGCAAGTACTACCATCACCATCGTACGCTTCAGATCCATTCCATCCTTGATGTGTGTTCCACTTTTGGTGACGTGATCCGGTGAATATAAAAAGGTAAAGAAACCATCGTACAATGTATGTAGGAAAGGACTCTTCTTCTTATCCGGCTCAACTTTTTTGACAAAATCTAATAAACCCATATTCAATATTTATAATAGTCGTTCGTTATTAACGAAATAATAATTTTTACTTTTTATCCTTGCTCTCGCATCATATCTAATCCTTGACGCAAGATGCTTTGAACTGGCTGTTTGGAAGTACAAACAAATTCACAAAGTGCTACATCTTCTTCACTCAATTCATAGATTCCTAATCCTTCCATTCTTTCGTAGTCATTGACTAGAATGGCTTTCATTAGTTGCTGTGGATAAAGATCCATTGGTAATACTTTCTCGTATTGTCCCGTCACTACAAAAGCTCTCTTTTCACCGTGTGTATTGGTGTTAGGTGTAAATTTGTAATTAGGGAATAAGAAGTTAGGATAGGTTTTAGAAATTGTTGGTCGAGGAGACAAAGGCAATAACCAGCCGAACATTTCGTATTCATCTCCTTCCTCTAGTACCGTCACTTGATCGTCGTAGAAACCAATATGACCATTGGTAGGAACTGCCTTACCAGAGAGTACATCACCAGATACCACTCGAACATGATCATTCTTTAAGTTTCCTTTGACCATATTTTCTAGATTAGCACCGATATAGGTTTTCACATAACCTGTGTTTTCCAATTCAGCACCCGTTACCGCCACGATTCGTTCTGCGTCATATCGTCCTTCGAGAAATAATTTTCCGATAGTAATTAGATCTTGAACACCTACGGTCCATACACGCTCATTGGCAGAAATTGGATTGGTATGGTGAATTTGAATACCTACGTTCCCAGCAGGGTGTGGTCCGCTATAATAAGTCTTTTCAACTCCGGTAGCTTGTGTAAAGGCAGCTGCAGGAGCGCTTTCAGCTCCGGCGTTAAGTCCTAAGTGAACTTTACCTTCTGTTAATTTTCCAAGTACCTCTAATCCTTTTTGGAAGGCAGCTTCTTTACCAGCTACTACAAAATTTAGATCAGGAGCATTCGGTGCAGTGTCAAATGTACTCACAAAAATCGCCTTTGGAAAATCCAATGGATCCGCTACTATATCATAAGGACGCTGACGAATCATTGGCCAAACACCACTTCCTAGTAAAAATTCTACTAGAGCCTCCCGAGAAGCACTAAGATCTGGAATATTGTAGCTACGGAAATTAGTTTGTTCTTTATCAGCAAGAATAACTACCTCAGCAATAGAACGCTTTTCTCCTCGATTAACTGCAACTACTTCTCCGCTAACTGGAGCAACGTATTTTACGTCAGGTCGTTTTTTATCGAAAAGTAACACATCTCCTGCTTTTACTTCTGAACCTACTTCCACTTCTACCTTAGGAATTGGAGACATTCCAACAAAATCAGTTGGTTTGACTGCAAAAGTAGTTGGTGTAAAATTCAGAAATTCTTTTTTCGCTCCTCCTTCCAAGTGGATATCGTGTCCAGCTTGTAAATTGACCACACGATCATTCTGTGCAAAATCAGGTGTTTTTGGTTTAAAAACGTCTGACCAAGCAGGAAATAGAGAAAAATTAGTGTTGTCCTGCTCCATTCCCATATTCTTCGCTTCGATACGCATCAAACTATCTGCTACTTGAAGTACTGCTCCAAGTATTAAAATAGCGACCACAGCAATCAGTGCCGTGTAGAGATAGGTTGATCCTTCTCCCGCAGTCTGGGCATTAGCTTGAAATGTTAGGGTGGTAAAAAAGAGCAGGAATGCGAGTTTGCTTATTCCGTTTTTCAAAATTGGCAATTTTTAGTGTATAAGAAATGATAATCTAGGG
>CALGJS010000038.1 GCA_937927835.1 uncultured Saprospiraceae bacterium
GTGAAGGTGTTTTAGTGTTTTTGTCGCGCAGAGACGCAGAGACACTCGAACGTAAAAATCGAATAAAGTATATTTTTTATCTATGGAGGTATTTTTTTAGATTACTTTAATTATTGATTTCTCGCAGAGGACGCAGAGGCGCAGAGACACTCGATCGTGGATATCTTTTATCGTATTTTTTTCGCGCAGGACTTGTCCCGATCTCGATTTGGATGGCATTCGAAGTTATATTTCTTGGTTTCTTAGTTATTGCTCTTCCTCACAACGACCACCTAAAGCCGAGCCGCTCGTTTAGACCTCTAGGTCTAGATACAAAAAGCGTTAGCCCTTCTTAGGGTGATGTCAGTTGAATGGAATCTTGTTTTTTCCTTTTTCTTGCTAAGCTGTCTCTAGGCGTAGACGCCTAAACTAGCGCTATTATTTTTTGTCTTCTTTTATTTTTTAATTTGGCTTGTGGTGTGACAGCGGGCAAGGTGCGACAGCTTATTAAAGGAAGGCACCTATGCCTAATCAGCAGGCAACTGTGTAAGCTATCTATTTTTTGCTCGATGAGCTGTATCTACAGCAGAGCTGTAAACGAACATCTAATATTTTTTTTTTGCTTTTTTTATTGTTTTTTGCTGGGGTGACCTAATAGCGTCTTCGAAGATTCAATTTTCTAATTACTCTACCATCAATTTCTTCACCGCACTCCACTCCTCATTCCAAATTTTTACATAATAAATACCAGTATACCAGTCCGTTGGGATGGAGATGTTGATATTCTCAGAACGAGTATTTACTTCGTCGGTGTAGACTTTTTGTCCTTGGAGGTTGTAAATTTCTAATTGAAAAGCTTCGGGAGTGAAGGCGAAGTTTAGTTGAAATGTTGCTTTGGTTGGGTTTGGTTGTAATGCAATTCTTTGGCTAAAATCTGGGAGGCTTGTTCCGACAATAAACTCTGTGGAAGCATTGGTACCTGCGCTCATATTTAGATAACTTCCGCTCGCTGAAAATTCTAGTGCAACGGTACGAACTAGATAATGGTACGTGCCTGTTCCGGGAGGAACATCGGTGTAGGTGGTAGCGTTGACGGGTGTATCGTTTAACAATTCATAATCTCCAAATTGCTCGGTGGCTCGATAGATATTATAGCCTTCAATGTTGAGTCCGCCTGCTGGATTCCAATTGATTTTAACTTCATCGTTTTCGGCTAACGCAAAAGCGGACGGTGGTGGAACGACCATGTGCATTCGCAAGGTAGGATCTCCCATAAGTGCTATGTGTACGAGCTGCGGTCCGTTGTCTAAATATACCCCACCATTGGAGCGACTATTTTGTGTGGCTAGAACGGAGGTTCCGATAGGTGCGCCCAATGACATATGATGAAAGGTCCAAGGTGGACTTCCCGCCCAGACGTTTGTCAAAGTCAATCCAGAAGCTAAGGGTGCTCGTAAGAAATTATCGGTATTGTCCCAGTCTCCAAATTGACTACCAAACAACATGGTAAAAACGGTATTTAATTCAAAATTTGCGAAGTCTTGCGTACTTCCTATTCCTTCGGCACTAACATGAGAACCGCTTCCACAACCATAAGACCAAAGATAACCGGAGGTCGTAGCTAAGGTTGAAAAATAATCGGTCACATCGATATTATCTTCCCCAAACATGGTAGAAAAATTTCGCCAAGCACTGGCTGCTGGAGCAGCAAAGGTATTTCCGAAATTGTCATCCACTAAGGCACGTTTTGGGATATCATAAAAGGCATTTCTATACAAATGATTTTTTTGAAAATATTGTTGTAACAATTCAACTTCAGATTGAGCAAAAGCAGGCATATCAAAAAAGTCTACCCTTCCTACTGCCAATTCTACTTCCGTCGGAATGGAATCTTGATCGAATCTTCCATCTCCAGGAACATTATGATTATACTCAAACTGTGCAGAAGTATTCGACACCTGTGTATCCGTCCAAGTTCCATTTAGTTCTCCATAATAAACATCTGCTGCCCAAGCGCCTTCGTGATTTTCAAAATGCGTATCGGGTGCGATCTCTCCGGAATAAGGAACAGGAACATGACCAATAATAAAAAGGGAATTAATCTCTGGGTTTGCTTGATGTAAGGTTTGAATTCGAGCACGGATATCTGTAACCGACTCTGTCATGGTAGCGGTTTCAATATAAGTTTTCCAACCATCTCGCATTAAATCTAATCGTAAGCGATCAATCTCTGGTGAGATAGGTAATCGGATAGATTCTTCTATTAATAAAATAATTCCTCCACGATTATGAACGGCTGGCAAACGGTTACCTGCATAGATATAGCCGTAGGCTGGGTTTTGCGCAATTAAGGTTCCGGGTTCTCCAGATGTTAGGTAGACCGAATCCGTTGCTACTTCTTTTAGAATATAAGAAGTGGATTGTGGAAACATATCTTGTTTGATGGTCAACGTAAGTGTCTCGATAGCTGAGCCATTATCACAAACAGTAAAATTAGTAATATCTGAATTTCCGAAATCATCTCCATAGGCCAGCTCTTCCCCACAACCGTTTAATCGATAGTATCCAAATCCAAAATCGCAACAAAGACCGATATTAAACATATCAGAAAATTCCAAAATAAAATCTGCTCCTGCTGGAACTTCGACCGTTTTAACAATCAGATCAAACTCATATTTAAAAACCGCAAACTCTTTTCCCGTCCCTGGAAATAATTCTACGTCGTCAAAACGAGTAGCGTCTCCTGGAAGAATAGCAATCGGTTCACCCCAACTGGTATCATTTAGATCTTTTTGGTAAACCCGATATTCAGGTGCATTGGGATCGGCCGTCCATTCCAAATGAAAGTCACCTCCATCATCTATTAACTCCAATTCGACAGAGCGGTCACGGGCATCTTGGGTAGATTGTCCGTACAGAATAGAAGAACATAAACAGAGGAAAAAAAGGATGGTATAAGTCCGTATCATTATAATGGGCTTTAATAAAAATAGAAAAGCAACTTTTAAAGAACTGTGTACTGATAATTAATTGTTTGAGATTGAGATATTTCTTGCTGGTTGGCTATTAGCTAGTTGGCCAGTTGGCTTCCCTAATACATATTCTACCATTAAAAGAAAATTTTCTTTTTCCGCTGTTATTCTCTTAAAAACTTATCAGATTTTTCAATAAAAGTGTATTCTAATTTGAAAAATTTCAATGCGAAAGCAAGTTAATACTAATTTAGTTCAAAGGGTAGGTAAAAACAGACATTCGATCAGAATCATCGCTATCAGGGTAGTTTTTTTGAAAAAAAGAAATAGTTTTTTACTTTTGTATTACAAACTCGTTCCGATCCTTCCGACCTGGAAGAAACACGTTAAGTTCTTATACTATAATTTCACAAATCTTTAAATTTTTTATGATGAAACAACTTATGTTGGTTTTGATGGTATCGGCGTGTTTTCAATTGAACGCTCAACAATTATTTTTTGAAGCTTTTTCGGGGTATAATATGACTGCTTACGAAAATGTAACAGGTGGAAATCAAGGGTATGTGCCTTTGGGTTTTCGGGTTGCGGGTGGATTAGAACATGTTCAAATTGGTGGAGAGTATCGACGAAATATTACGAATCCTAGTTTTCAGGTTTTGGACAGTCCTTTTACAACAGAATATGAAGAGACTTATTATGGCGCTTTATTGCGTGGAAATGTCAGTACGTTGCCGGCTTATCGTTTTGGTTTAATTATAAAAGCAGGTGCGGGATATTATCAGGGAAAGGAAATGACCTTTGAGAATGATGTCTTGATTTCTGGAAATACGATTGAATTTGACAAAACATTTGGATGGAATGCGGGTATTGGTATTTCTGCTCCGATTGCTAGTTTGGTTCATTGGGAAATTGGGTATCAATATAATGCGGTTAGTCGAGATGTTATAGGTATTACGGGAGAGAAACAGAATTTTGGGTACCACTCTTTTCAGATGGGTTTGAGCTTGAATCTTGTTTTTGGAAATACGGCGAAGAAGTGTCGACGGGTGATTAGTTCTAAGCGGGGGCGGTAGGGTTAATTAATAATTTTTTAATGAATAATTAGTAATGCCTGCATACCGGATGAGGTATAGTTTTTTTGGTGTGTATATTTCTATCGTGGAATCTTTATGATTTTTTGGAGAGGTGTTTTAGTGTTTTTTGTCGCGCAGAGACGCAGAGACCTTCTATCGTGTAAATTTTTTATCGTGTAGATTTTTTATCGTGTAGATCTTTTATCGTGTAGATCTTTTATCGTGTAAATCTTGTGATTTTAAAAAAAGGTGTTTTAGTGTTTTTGTCGCGCAGAGACGCAGAGACACTCGAACGTGTAGACCTTTTATCGTGTAAATCTTTTATCGTGTAAATCTTGTGATTTTAAAAAAAGGTGTTTTAATGTTTTTGTCGCGCAGAGGCGCAGAGACACTCGACCGTGTAGACCTTTTATCGTGTAAATCTTTTATCGTGTAGATCTTTAGTTTAGATTCTTATTGTTTTTTATAAGGTATTATAGTTCTTAATAAAAGAGTTTTGAAAGTTAATTTTGCTTTTGCTTTTGCTTATCCTTGGATGGTTTTGACGGTGAGGCCGATGATATTTTTCTTTAGGAATTTTTTGATGTGTTTTTTAAAATAGAGGCCAATTCTAATTAGGATGGTTACCCAAGTTAGGCTAATGGCTCGGAAGGTCCATTCTATAATGGTGGCGGTGAGGGTGAGGGCAAATTGGAGGTTGTGGGTAATACTTCGGCAGTTTTGGCTGTGGGTTGCTACTTGATCTTCACCGGTGTTTAGGTTTGCAAAGCAACGGACGTCGCAATCAAAATCAAACCGGGTAACAATGGCAGGTCGTCCATCTGGGAAAGAGGTGGTGACTTGTCTTTTACCAAAAAGAAAAGCGATGCCTTGAGCGAATTTTCGAAGTCCTTCTCGGATTTCTCGATAGAGCATGAGGACGAAATTCTTTAGTAGTCGAAATAGGAATTTTAGGCCTTTGATAATTAACTCAATTATTCTGGTCATCCCTCGTACGATGGAACGAGCAAGACTTCGAACACCAAAATATACGCGGCGTAGCTTTTTGTTTTTGCGATTTTTCTTGGCTTCTTTGAACTCTTTTTTTAGTTGTTTATCGATTCGATCTTTTTGATTTCGAACATCTGGATTATTGGCAATTTCTGCTTCGTATCTTTCAACGACGGTTTCAAAATTATCTTCTGCTTTAAAGCTTTCTAAAGAATCAATCATCTCTGCAAAAAGGTATCTAATATTTAGCAACCAAGTTCCATTTTGAGGATTAAGCCGGTAAAGAACAAAGCGTAATTTCATTCCTTTAATATCTCGGTCAATCTCTCGGATAGAATTAAAGGTTTTTGCTCCTAAATCACTATCAATCAATCCATTATAATATCCATTCATCCATTGATGTAATTGTAGTAAACGTACTAAAAATTGATTATAGGGATGATTAAGGGTTTCAGCAAAAAGCGTAGCATTTTCTCGATCTAGTAATTCACGTCGTACTTTTTCGTAAAATATTGGATCCAAATATTCTTTTAATTCACGACGAAATCTACGAGGAATTTTTTCTAGTTTTTTTAATAATCCTTGATATCGTTCTGCTTTCTTTTTTAGTTTTTCTTGCTCCTCAATTATTCCATCGTCAAATTCATCTACCGCATCTTTTTGTTGTTGTAATAAAATTCCTAAACCATTTTCGATCCGTTTAACTTCGTCTTTAGATGTGGACCACTCTTTTTCTTTCGTTTTGATTTGTTGATCTAGACTATCTCGTTCAACCAATCTTTTATTATGTTTTTCGATCGCGGTTAATTGACCAAAATATTTCTGTAGTCGTGTTATCTTTTTTTCTGCGCTTGCAATGGGTTTATCAAGTTTTTCTTTCTTATCTGCTGGTGCATTTTTCCTAATCTCTTGCAATCGTTTAAGCATATCAAGTTGAACAGTCAGTGCTGATCTAAGATCTGCCGAATCAGAAAATTCCTCCGCTAATTTCTTTTTCAATTTCTCATTCTCTTTCTTTAGTCCTTTAGTTTTTTTCTTTAATCCTTTAAAAGATTTACGAGATTCATTAAGTTCTTTTAGATCTATCTGCAGATGTTTTCCAGCTACTTTGGCTTTCCGCAATTCTTCATTTGCTGCTTGGATGATTGGTTGAAATTTATCACTGGCTTGTTTTTTTTTATCGAGGGTATTTTTCATTTGTGCTACCACTGCATTTATTTCAATCCGTAATTTTTCCACCTCAGATTGGCGGCGTCGATTTTTACTCGTGGTGGCTGCAGGTGGTGTGGTCGTTTCTGTTACAATTCGATCTGTTCTTAATTCCTTTAGTGATGATTTTATCTGATCTAACTCAGCAGATTCTGTCGCTACTATTGCCTCTGGCTCGCTAGTAATTTCATTGAGAAAATTTCCACCAATCGGTTTATCATAATTAAAACAGACTATTTGTTCCTCTAACCGACCATGATCATAAATCTTACGAATCAATTCAGGAATATCCCCTAATAAATTAATCCATTCGAGTACTGAAATATTTAGTGGCATCCAACTTTCTAATTTTGCTACCACTTTATTTAAAATTTTAAGATCAAAATGTGATGGTTTATTTTCTAATTTTAAAAAACCATGTAATTCTAAACGATAAAAAATAACGCTAGATAAGATGCTCGACGTACCTGATTCAGGAAGTTTGGCCAATTGAAAATCACCATCCATATCTACCAAAAGATGTAATAATTTTATTTCTAAGCTATCCGGTTCATCTATCGGTGGAGCCGAAGGTTGGAGATCATTGCTATTAGAAGACAACCAACTCAAATCTTGACAAGCTGCCCGAAATGTTTTGAGCGCAAGTTGTACGGATGTTTTATTTTCAGTTTCACCAATAGGAAGAAAACCAAGATCTACCAACGGCTGGAGATAATCGAGCGACCGTCCTTCGAGATAAGGAGCGTATTGTTCGCGGGGAATAAGTTGGTCTAGTTCGGTGATCATTTTTTATAATGAATAATGGGTTAATTAATAACTGACCTTTCGCAAGCGAAAGATTTTGAAAATTAAAAAATATTTTTAACGGTTATCCCAAAAGAGGGATATTACCTACTTGGCCTGAGTTGAGTTTACCTTGATACATTTTCAAGGTTTGTAATTCATCAAAGGCCGCTTTGATAGCTTTTAGATACAGTCTGGATTTCAATGCAAAGTGATTAGCGTTTTCTTTGAGCTTGAGTAATTCAAGTTTGCAAAAAGCAATCATGGATGCAAAAATGTGATTGGACTGGGTCACTTCATACTTGGTTGGAGACTTTCCTAAACCGGCATTTTGTTTGAGCGATTTGTGAAATACCTCTACGTTCCATCTTTTTTGATAGATAGCAGAGATTGCCTCAAATGATAAGGTTAGATCGTTAGTCACTAGATACAATTGGCCACAAGAACCGTCTTTGTTTGTAAAGATTTGTTTGGTCAAAAGAACTTCAAAACTCAAGCCTTTGACCCAAACTGTTCGAGTGTGGTTCGTTTGTAAATCTAGATCCTCAACCTTGGTAAACTTACCTTGAAGCTTGTCTTGTTTACTCAAAGCAACCAAACGATTGTTTTTAAGTGCTCCAACAAAAAATTTCTTCAAGGTGTAATGTACATACTCGAAGTTCTCTTTTGAGGAAAACCAAGTGTCCCAGACTACGTATTTGAATTTTAAACGATTCAACTGAACCAGACTACGTAAACGATTTCTCATGATCTCATTTTTTGAGACAAGACTACGTCGCTTCGTTTTTTTAGTCTTGGGATCGTAGAATTTTTCTGTTTTTTCTATGATCTCAAACGAGGCAGGCACAGAAATAGGCGTCTCGTTAGGTAAAGTTGAATGGTATAAAAAATTCAAAATGTTAATGCCTTTGACCGTACGATTTCTAGCATGATCCCAGTGCCAACAGATAATATCATTTTCTGTAGAATGGGGTTTCTCCATAATCGTATCGTCTATGGCTAATATCGCATGATCGCTTTCGATCTTGCGAATAATCTTTTTGACCATAAACCAGAAGTCTTTTTGAGTGAACTTACGTTGCGCTAAAAATCTACTGATCTGGTCATGACTGTATCCATTATCAAGCATTTGTGATAATCCCGTAGCTGTTACCAATTGGAAAGAAGCTAA
>CALGJS010000039.1 GCA_937927835.1 uncultured Saprospiraceae bacterium
TTCTGGAATATTTTCTTAACGCCAAATATCCTAAAATAAAATAAGTCCTGTTTTATGAACCGCGAAGTACGCGATCCGTACGCTTCGTGGTGTGAGAGGTGCACCTCGGCTAGTTTTCTAGTCGAGGCCATCTACTCGATTCGCTGCTGCCTTCTTTTTTTATACGGACTTTGCTCGAATTATTCTTACTGAAATTGTTTTCGTGTTCTTTCCTGATTTGAATTTATATTGAAAATTCTTTGAACTTCTTGGTTGAACATATTCATAAACAGTCTTTCTAAGTGTCTTGATTAATGTTTTTGTTTTTGAATAGCACTTTATTTCAAGTTCAATATCTTTGTATCTGGCAAGAGTAGCTTTATTTATTATTCTACCTTTTATAACATCTTTCATACCTATTAACTTGAAATCTAAATCATATTTTATATCCAAATATCTCATTGGATTCTCTCTTTCTATTGTAATTAAATCTTTCTTCAATTCGGAAGGACTGCTTTCTTTTGCTTTTAACTCTGCTTCATAAACTTGAGCTACACTATCAGCAATTGCTTTATCTCGCTCATCTCTTAATCTTTTTAATTCAATTACTTGAGCAATACTGTCAGCTTTTGCTTTCTCAATTTCAATTTGTTTTTGTTTAATTTCTGCCTCTGATGGTCCGCAAGAAATTATTGTTAAACCTACTAAAAGGATTATTGACGAGAGCATGTTTTTCATTTTGTGATTGTTTTGTTTATTAATTTTAGATTTTGATTCAACGTATTTAATTTCATACAAGCTGAAATCTTTCATGGTGTGAAATAGGTTCTGGATGTGGAAATTTCTTTAATAAGGATTCTCTTACTTCTTTATTACCTGAAAAAACAGTTTCCTGATATGTTAATTCCAATCCAGAAAATCTTGAAGAAGCATATTCCATATATTTTCTTGTAATTAGAGTTTTGTCAGGTTTGGGAACTTCCTTTTTTCCAACAATATCTAATTTGCAACTTCCTTCAATCCACCCACTTTTTGTGAGATGATATTCTGTCCATTCATTACTTAGAGCCATAATTTTTTATTTTTTAAGAGTTAGATTTTATTATCGAGGATGCCATTTTTTTCTTTTGGTTGCAGCGAACGCAAAGGAATGTCTGCGCCCAGCACCCAAAATTGATCAAAAGCAATATCTTGCGCAGACATTTCAGTTGAACGATCCCGGTTAATTTATACTCTTTATTCTTATAGGGAAAAGCGCGTACTCTCCTTTTTCTAATTTTTATCTAATGTATTATTTTTATTGATCTTTTTTATCATATCTCCTTTCCTTTTAATTCCCTAAACCTCTTTTTTATCTCTTTCTTACTTTTTTCCTGATTTTTTCTTAATTTAGTCATCAGTTCCTTGTTCCTTGCCTGCTAGCATAGGTGCTCGTGGATTTTTAATATTAACTAATACATTTTGTGCCTGCCTTCTCTGAAGGTGGGCCTCGTTTTTTTAACAACAGTATCTTCTTTAAGTACTGCTCATCATTCCTTAACACTATCTCTTCAAAATCTAAACTGCCACATTTCTCACAACAATTTGGCTCCCCTTTCAGCAACTCCTTTAATATCTGCAGGATCGTTCGTACCGTTTTACCATTTCTTTTTAGGTGACTCGGTAATTCATCTTTTATTCTCTTGTACGTCGCTCCGGCGTGTAATCCGTAGTGGCGCACTCTTTGAAAATATCGAGGTACCTGATGCTGTAAAATCATCTGCATCGCTACTAAGGGTTCTAAATTTCGATACGCTTTTGGAGCTGCTTCTCCCTTTACTTGATTTCTATAATCGTTGTACTTTATCTCTACGTTCTTACCCACCGCATCATAACTTAATCGACTATTTGTAATTCCGATTCGACAGATATACCGACTTAGATATTCTTCGATTACCGCCGTATTTGCCGTAGGATGCGTATTGTGTACTACCCATCTTTTATTACTTAACTCTTTATCGATTTGTTCGTAGCTCCTATGATAAACTACTTCTCCTTTTTCCATCAGCCCCTTTAATCCTTTTAAAAACATCTCACGGAAAACACGACACATCTCTCGATAACGCGCCAACTTATTTTTTCGCTTCGGCCACTTCCAACTCATATTCGGATCTGACACTAATCCACCAAACGGAATCAAACAATGTAAATGCACATGATACTTTAAGTCCGAACCCCACGTATGTAACACCGCCGTCATCCCTGCTCGACCTCCTACGTTTTCTTCCTGATCACACAACTTTTTAATTGTCTTCCAGCTTGACTTAAATAACAACCCATATACCTTTTCCTGGTTTCGCTTCGCTAGCCCATTTAATTCATGCGGCAACGTAAACGTCGTATGCACATACGGTACTGATAACATCCGGGTTGATAAGCGATCTGCCCACTGTCTTCTTTTCAAACCCTGACATTGAGGACATTGATTATTCCCACATGAGTGATATTGATAACGCGCCGATCCACATCCCTTACATACTATTTTATGACCACCAAGCGCTGGCGTTCGACACAAGCGTATCGAACGAATAAGTTTTATCGTTTGCAAACTTGGTCGATAAATCTTTATATAAGCCTCTCCATAATCGCGAAACAACGCTCCTATGGTCTCTTGCGACGGTATTCGATTTCCATGCCCACAATTGGATGATGTACTCGTTTTTGATACTCCTTGCATAAACGGATATACTTGCACGTAGTCCTCAAACTCTTATGCCCCATTTGCTCTTTTAAATATACTAAATTAGTCCCTTCTTCCAAATGATGCGTCGCATAACAATGACGGAATACATGCGCCGTTACTCGCTTTAATACTCCTGCTGATTCTCTCGCTCTTTTTATCCCATATTGCGCCGTTCGGTTAGACCACCGGTCTCGCGTACCTTGACCGCTAAACAAATATTGCTCAGGTCGATAATCCCGATAATATTTTCGTAATAATTCTAACAACTCAACAGGCATTCTTACATATCGGTCGCGAGAACCCTTCCCTTTTACAACTCGTACTTGTAATCTTTCTCCGTCTATATCTTCCAGCCTCAAATTTAACGCTTCACTTATTCGTAACCCAGTGCAATATAGTAAGGTCATAAACACTTGGTGCTTAAACGTAGATCCATGTTCTATCACTCTTTTTACCGTTTGCTTTGACAAGATCCCAGGCAACTTCTTTTCTACTCCAGGACGTGGTATATGCTGAACATCCCACCCTATACTTAAAACATTCCTATAAAAATGTTGTAATGCACTATAATCACAATTAATCGTTTGCCACTCTCGACCTTGGGCATATCTATGTAAAATATAGTTTCGGGCATCGTCCTGATTAAATGGTCCTTTTAAATCCTGAGAAATTCTAAACCTGAAAAACTGTTCTAACGCATTTGTATACGATCGTTGCGTAGCTTTACTATAACCTCCTAAGATAAGGTAAGACTCAAACGCTTCAATGTGCTTCTTATAATCTTCCATGATATTTTGATTTGGTAAATAATAATACCAAATTATACCTTTATCAGATCATTTTAAAATACTAAATACTATTCTTACAGGCAAAATGTTGAGGGTTTGTTCAACTAAGTTATAACTCCAATGAATAGCAAACGATTCCATTATTTTTTGTTATATCATCCAAGGTTCTTCTCCATAGATAGCAAATGACTCCAAAACTTTATTTCCTATTCCTCCATTCAACTTATCGTCTTCCCATTTTTG
>CALGJS010000040.1 GCA_937927835.1 uncultured Saprospiraceae bacterium
TATCTGTATCTTATCTGTCGGAGACACGACATGGCAAAAGTACAAACCAGCTTACGCATCGAAAAAGAATCACTATATGAAGCAAAGGCGATACTTGAACGTCTTGGAATGAATTACTCCGAGGCGGTAAATGTGTTTACCAGCATGATCGTTCAGCACAAAGGGTTGCCATTTAGTGTTCGTTTGCCCAATGAAGAAACATCTCAAATTATCGCCGAGGCGCGCCGTGGGGATAATGTGGATGATTTTTCTATGGATGAGTTAAGTCGATGAAATTGAAACACGTAGTCAAACGACACAGCGGATGACAGTGGTTGATAAGGTCCACTCAATCTGGCTTCAAAAGGTCGTTCTTAGGATTATTTATGGTTGATTTAGGTTTCATAGAAGACACCTATTCTGCAACCCTAAAGCCATGGTATAAACCTCGCAATAAAATACCTGATGCGGAATATTGAACCGAAGAGTTCTTAAAATAGCAAATAATCCGTCATGGTAAGGCCTGCATTTTCTAAAACACTTATCTACAACTTTGGAATAGTGATCTCCAAGTTATCAAAATCTTTGAATCTCGTGGCTTTTAATTTAAAGCGTCATAAAGCGAGTCATTTCTTCTAAGTACAAGCTCACGATTATGTTGCTGATGCCCGATGCAAAATCCCGAGTATCAATTTTATCCATTCATTTATGATACATGTATCGTCTATTTGATTGTTAGGTTAATAAAAGGAGCTGGCACAGTCAGCTTTTATAACAGTTCTTGCTAGTGGTTAGCATGCTGACGGTGATTGTATTTTTTATATCTATCGATCATAATGGCTTAAATTAATCCCAGCTTAATTAACTAGCTCTTTGGTAGCCATACTAATGCAAGAAAATAAAAAAATCGATATCGTTAAATCTATACCAACCGAAGACAAACTCAGGGTTGATTTAATACTGCCTCTATTCAGAAAGATGGAATATAGAGTCATAGATAATCAGGGCCCAAATGAATTTGGTTCAGACGCTATCCTTAAGAGTGTAAATAAACTTGGGGGGATGAATATATTTCAATTGTCCTTAAGAAAGGAGATATAAATAACAAAGCAGGTAGCCCAACAGGTATTTTAAAAATATTAAGGGATCAAGTGGAGCAGGCTGCCACAACGGCTTTGGATCATCCTGAAATAAAAAAGGATACTTATCCTAATTCTGTTTGGTTGATTACCAATGGTAAAATATCTAATAATGCGAAATCTGTTTTTAATAAAATGTTAAAAGAACAGTTTAAGACTTTAGTTAATATAGAATATTTGGATAACAGGAACCTAGTGGAATTACTAGATAGGCATTGGCCAGAGTTCTATTTGGATAGGAGGCCTTTTCTATCTCAGTATGCTGAGCATCTAAAAAAACAGTTACTTGATATCAATATTTCAGACATAGCTGAAACTAATAAAAGCATTGAAGATGTTTTAATTCCTCAGATGCTTATCGAAAAGAAAAATATAGATGAGTTAAGCAACAAGAAAATTAACATCAGAAGGATGCCAGTCCTACCTATACAGATACTATCAAATAAGAAAAAAATAATTTTCATATCTGGAGAGGCTGGAGCTGGGAAAAGTACTTTATTTAAGAGATTGGCTATCGAAATAGCAGAAAAGGAAGTTAATGTTCCTATTGTGATTTCAGCAAAAGAGGTTGTTGAAACGGGTTACAATATCCAGAAGATCTACGACTACCTAAGTAGAAAAAATGATACTGTAGATGAGAGTGGTGTTAAGGATGAATTGGATAAGTCTAAAATTGTTCTACTAGTAGATGGTATGGATGAGATAAGAGATACAGCTTTAAGGAAAGATACACTAAAAAACCTTATTAAATTGATTGATGAAGACACTAGTGTCCGGTTAAGCATATTGGATCTCAAGCTGTTGATTAATATTAGCTTTATCCGGTTTTAACTTGCAAAAGGCAATTCCTGTTAGCTCGCTAATCGATTTTCGATGAAATATATTGGTCGATATCAGTCGACCAATACCCTGTAAGGATAAGGTACCTACGGGGTAATTGCTCTTGATCAATCGCAATAAAAAATAGGCAATCATTGCCACCAAAACCTGAATTAATACCGCATTTTCTGACGTGCCCAGATAGCGCTTAATCCGTAGGTTTTGCTTGATCCATTTGAAGAAAAGCTCAATCTGCCAGCGTTGTTTGTAAAGCCCCATAATAACCGTCGCATCGCTTTTTAAGTCATTGGAAATCAATACAATTTCTTTCTTATCTTCGGCACGAATAAAGCGGATTCTCCTGAGTTCAATCGGACAGTTTTTTCCTTTTTCAGAGGTCAAGCGGATAGCCTGATCCTCCCGCACATTGCCCTCACAAGCAAACGTTTGCGTTACCTCAAACACGGCATTACTTTTCATTCGCCCAACAAATCGATTGTCGTTTAGGTGCAGCTGTTCGTAGTACCAGCGGTAATCGTTGTAGGCTCGATCAAAGACGTAGGTTGCATTCTTAATCAATGGAAGATGATTAGCGGCTTTCCGGTCATTCACTTTAGCCGGCGTCAGGCTAAAGAAAGTCGGCACTTCCAGTG
>CALGJS010000041.1 GCA_937927835.1 uncultured Saprospiraceae bacterium
TTATACCCTTTCAAGCGGTGGTAAAGCAAGACCATTACTTTTCAATTGCGTTTTTTACGAAAATTCAGCTAATACTGGTGGAGCAGTTTACTGCAACGAATCCGATATAGGAGACATGGAGGTGACCATGTACAATAATATTTTTTATGGCAATACTGCGAACCACAATCCTATATTTCATATGAGTGGAAGCGGTACTCCAACCATGAAATTGTATGCTTCTATGGTGGATGCCGCCGATTGCGAAAGCATTGCACAGGTAGGTGAAGAGGATTCTCTGCTCTGTGGGGCAGGTATTATTTATAATCAAGATCCACTTTTTGTTGATCCAGAGAATTTTGATTTTCGGTTACAACCAACCTCTCCGGCTGTTGATGCTGGTGAAAATCAAGTCGTATTGGATAATGATATCTTATATGATATAGATAGTTTAGTTCGAATTCTCAACGGACAAGTGGATATGGGCGTTTTTGAATTAAATAATACCATTTATGTTCCTACCAACTTTGTTACACAACCAATTTCACAAAATACATGTGAGGAGGAAGATGTACTTTTCGATATTCAAACCAATGGTACAGCTCCATTAAGTTACCAATGGTTCAAAAATGGACAACCGATCTCTGGAGCAGTAGAGGAAGATCTTTTTCTAAACAATATCATGTTGAGTGATACCGGAAATTATTATCTAGAAATAATTACAGCACTTGGAGAAACCTTAACGAGTGATATTGCATCACTTAGTGCCTTGGAATTGGGTACACCTGCTTTGACGATAATAACGTCTAATAACGATATATGCGCGAATACTCCAACGACTTTCACGATTAATACCATGGACTTTGAAGGAGATACTCCTACCTTTCAATGGCTTAGAAATGATGATGAAGTAGGTTCTAATCAGCCGTCTTATACTACTCAATCTTTATCAGATGGCGACGAAGTACGATGCGTTCTAACATCTTCTAGAAATTGCGTGACTACAGATCTAGTATTCTCTAACAGTATCTATATGGATGTTACAGCAGTTGTTACTCCTGCTATTAATATTACAGCGGACGCTGTTGAGATTTGTGCTGCAGACCCAGTTACTTTTAATGCGAATATTAATAATGGAGGACCTGCTCCGCAAATAGAATGGTTGAGAAATGGAACAGTTATTAATCAAAATACCAACACCATAACATTAAATAATCTTAATAGTGATGATGTAATTGAAGCAAAAGTCCTTTCTTCTGAGACATGTGCCAGCTCACAGCCAGTATTCTCAAACGAAATATCTGTGGAGGTGACCGCATTAGCTAGTTTAAGTATAAATATTAGTTCAAATAGTCAGAATATCTGTCAAGGAGAAATGGTTACGTTTACAGCAAATTCTGAGAATGGAGGGTCAAATCCGACTTATCAATGGTTTGTGAATAGTCAAGATGCTGGAGTAACTGGATCTACTTTTAATACTGATAATCTAAATAACAATGATCAAGTTAGATGTCAAATAATTTCAACCGAATCTTGTCTAGAAGAAAATATGGTAATTTCTGATTTAATCGAAATGACCGTAAATCCATTGCTTGAAGTTGCAGCAGAGATTGCTGCTGATCAAACGGAAATCTGTGCAGGAGATTTTGTAAGTTTTACATCAACAATAACGAACGGCGGAGCGAACCCTACTTACCAATGGTTAGTAAATGGTGTTGAAGTAGCCCAGAATACATCCACCTTTTCTATTGATGATCTAAATGATGGCGATCAAGTAACTTGCCAAGTAACTTCTACTGAATTTTGCGTAGCGCAAAACATCGTAACTTCTGAATCGATTGAAATAAATGTAAATCCAAATCTTCCATTTTTTGCAGGGATTGCTGCTGATCAAACCGAAATTTGCGAGGGCGAGTTGGTGAGTTTTATCTCAACAATTACCAATGGAGGAAACAATCCTACCTATCAGTGGATGATCAATGAAAATCCTGTAGGGCAGAACACATCTACTTTTTCGACAGGCGATTTAAACAACGGTGATGAAGTAAGCTTGATAGTTACTTCATCAGAATCTTGTTTA
Organism: uncultured Saprospiraceae bacterium; assembly: GCA_937927835.1. Classification (GTDB taxonomy): domain Bacteria; phylum Bacteroidota; class Bacteroidia; order Chitinophagales; family Saprospiraceae; genus JALZUU01. Next base: position 2,060 of record CALGJS010000041.1, read on the forward strand.
GTAACGAACACAATTACAACTGCTAGAATTAATGTTTTAGTAAATCCTATTCTACCATTAACCGTAACGGTCTCTGCAAATGTGACCACAATTTGTGAAGGAGAATCAGCAACGTTTACTGCACATCCAGTAAACGCAGGGAGTAATCCAGAGTATCAGTGGACATTAAATGGAGTTAATATTGGAAACAATATTGATACATATACAACTACCGAATTGACCGAAGCGGATCAAGTTCGATGTCAAATAACAACTTCAGAACCTTGTTTATTATCTAATGTGGTTACTTCAGAACCGTTAAGTATTAGCTTGACGGAATTGGTCTTCCCAGCAGTTTCTATTCTTACTAGTACAAATGAAATTTGTGAAACCGAGTCAGCCACGTTTACTGCACAAATTGTAGATGGAGGAACAAGTCCTTCTGTTCAATGGTTTTTAAATAGTACGGAAGTAGGCACAGGAGAAATGTCCTTGACCCTTGATCAATTGAGTTCTGATGATATTATTACCGTTAGTGTAATCTCTTCTTCCGGCTGTGCATCACCAGATCCAGTACTTTCAGAAAATATCTCTGTTACAGTCTTAGACCTTCAAGCATTATCGATTATAGTTACTGCCGAAGAAGAAACAGTTTGTGCCGGTGAAGTAATTTCCTTCACAGCTACGGCCCAAAACGCAGGAGAAAATCCAACTTATTTATGGACCATTAATGGAACAGAGGTAGCGGATAGTGATACGCCAGTATTACAAGAAATGGTGACGGAAGACTCAGAAATTTTCTGTACGATAATTAGTGATGAGAATTGTTTAATTGAAAATACAATATCTTCAGAGACTTATTCAATTGAAGTAATTCAACCAATAAATCCTATGGTGTCAATTATCTTAACTCAGGATAGTATATGTATGGATCAAGTATTAAATTTTTCTGCAGAGACCAGTCAAGAGGGTAGTAATCCAGAAATTGAATGGTTTGTAAATGGTACAACGACTGGTAATATTGGAACGCTATTTACCGTAGATAATTTAGCAGAAGGAGATCAAGTAACTGCAGTTTTATCTGTTACAGAAGAATGTACCACTACTACCTCGATTACTTCAAATGAAATTAATATTGATTTTTCAGACTGTAATGCGGTTGGTATTGAAACAATAGTTGATAATAAAAACATAAAAGTATTCCCCAATCCCGCAGCAGAAAAATTTGAAATTAATCTCACAGATTTTTACGGAAAAATGGATATTAATATTTATGACCTTTACGGAAAATTATTTTTTCAAAAAGAAATTTTTATTAACCAAAATTCATTTTCAGTGCCAATTAATAGCCAATCTTTCCCTGCTGGTACGTATTTTATAAATCTCAAAGATGAAAATACAAGTAACATTACCCGGGTTATTGTTAGATAAATCTGATTAAGTATCTTATAAAATCTACCCTCTTTAGTGATTAAATCTTATTTACACTGTCACTAATTATTCGTTTATAATAAAACATAAACAATGCTAAAAGCCATTCCGCTCCGGAATGGCTTTTTTTAGCTTTTATTTCAGTAAATCAAATCAATGATTGATATATAATTCAAAATTATATATTTAGGCATAACTATTGCTTTCTAATTCTTGGAAAATACCGACTGGTTAGTCCCTTTGGGGCAGATAATAGATGAGATCACGGATAAAATCTCTGTCTTCAGTATTCTGCGTACCCCCCTAAGCTTATAACTGCGGACCATTATTTATCATTTGACCGGGAATATATGTGTAAAAAGATTTACTTTTTAGTAATAGTAATTCTATTGGCTGTAATTAGCCCAAGTAGAATTAGTAGCGAAAATAGTTATAACTCAGACAAGTCCCTTCCGGACGCTGAGGTGTTAACTACCACCTACACGAGTACGGACGTGGGACAGACCATTGATGGCAATCCCAACCCTCATACTTCGGCAATCATTGTACCTACCAATGAATGTGTGACGGATATCAATATTGTAAACCTCAGTGTGAATCACAGTTGGGTTAATGATATGATTATTCGTTTACGTAGTCCAGAAGGTACTGTCGTTAATCTAATGGTTCGTCCTTGTTGGAGCCAAGATAACGTGCGAATTGGCTTTGATGATCAGTCCGCCTCAGCGCCTAATACTTGGCCGTGTCCACCAACAAATAATCAAGCTTATCAACCTGTTGGTCTCTTAGCAGCTTTTAATGGTCAAAATTCTGGAGGAACCTGGACCCTCGAAATAGAAGATACTTATCCTTCTGCTGATAATGGTACATTAAATGGTTGGCAATTACAGATTACTACAGAACCTTGTCCTCAACCTGAAATTTGTAATAACGGTATTGATGATGATGGTGATGGTGCAATAGATTGTCAAGATAATGCTTGTGATTGTAATATTGCTTGTATTACTGCTGAAATCTGTGATGATGAAATTGATAATGACTGTGATGGATTGATTGATGGATTTGATGGCGATTGTCCTTGTGATAATACTAACCTACTTGAACTTTGTGAACCACAATGTGAATATACTCCTCCGGCTATTCCTAATTTTGATATTGAAGAAGAATGGGCATCAACGGATCAGGTAACTACCTTAGTTCCTTTTGTTGTTGGTGAAATGGATGGTAATCGAGATGCTTCGGAAGTCTTGGCAATTAGAAATATTACATCAGGTGCATTTAGCGAAGCTAACATGTTTTATGTTTTTGATGGGACTAACGGTGATACTAAGTACCAACCTAATACACTTCCAATATCTTCCTTCACTAAAGGTTTTGCTATTGGAGATGCAGATCGAGATGGATTAACAGAATTTTTCTATATAGTTTCAGGAGTCAATACCAATTTTAGACGACTAGTATGTTATGAATTTAATCCTGCTGGAGTAAATCCAAACGGAACCGGTACTGGAACTTTTGATCTGCAATGGACTTCCAACCAACGAGTTACTGCTGGACTTCCAACGAATCGACAGTGGTTTGCAGAAGACTTTTCTACTGCTCTTGCTGATTTTAATGAAGATGGAGTGCCAGAAGTATATATCGCAAATGAGATTTATAACGCAGTGACTGGACAACGAAT
>CALGJS010000042.1 GCA_937927835.1 uncultured Saprospiraceae bacterium
ACCGGATGCGGATGAAGAATTATATCCATCAGTTAGTCAGATTACTATTTTGTATAGAAATGAGGAAGGTAATTTAATTACTATTGATGATTTTATTTTTACGGTTAGTGGAATAGGGTTAGAAGCATTTGGTGGTGCACCTGAATTATTTACGGGGCCGAACGGTGAAATGCTCAATAGATATCGAATGAATATTGCAGGCCATCTGCAAAGAATGATTAGTGGAGAATTACCAAATGAAATATATCTTCGTATCTTTCAAAAAAATGAAAGAGCTAATCGGGTCGTATTATACGGTTCTGAACATCCTCAATACCCAGTAACCTTGAATGCTAATTTTACTAATCTTAACTAATCTTAACTTTTAAAAGCGTTTAATTATGTGTGGAATCGTTGCATATATTGGAAATAAACAAGCTTATCCTATTCTTATCAGTGGATTAAGAAGACTTGAATACCGTGGATATGATAGTGCAGGGGTTGCCCTACATAATCAAGAAAATGGTGAAATGCATGTTTATAAACGGAAAGGTAAAGTGCAAGAATTGGTTGATTTTGTAAAAGCAAAACCAGTAGAAAGCACCATTGGAATCGGACATACTCGTTGGGCCACACATGGTAAGCCAGATAATATTAATGCGCATCCACATGTTTCAGGTAATGGTCGCTTGGCAATTATCCATAATGGCATTATTGAAAATTATGATTCTATTAAAAAGGCATTAATTAAGGAAGGACATGCTTTTACTAGTCAAACTGATACAGAAGTGTTGATTCATTTGATTGAAGCTATTCAGGTACGAGATAATCTAAATTTAGAAGAAGCAGTAAGAGTCGCATTATCTCAAGTGGTGGGTGCTTACGCAATTGTAATTATGGATAAAGAAAATCCTAACCAATTAATTGCTGCTCGAAAAGCCAGTCCATTAGTAATCGGAATTGGAGATGGAGAGTTTTTTATAGCCTCAGATGCTACACCAATTGTTGAGTATACCCAAAAAGTAGTTTACCTTAATGATGAAGAAATTGCAGTAGTCAATCGAGAGGGTGATTTAACACTAAAGACCATTGCCAATGAACTTAAAACACCATTCGTCCAACAATTGGAAATGAATATTGAGGAGTTAGAAAAAGGAGATTATGAGCACTTTATGCTAAAAGAAATTTTTGAACAACCTACGTCGATTACCAGCGCAATGGCAGGTAGAGTTAGTGCAGGAGAAGGTTGGATTAGAGTAGGTGGATTGATGTCTACTTATGAAAAAATCGCCGCAGCTAAACGTTTTATTATTGCAGCATGTGGTACTTCTTGGCATGCTGGACTTATCGGTGAATACCTTTTTGAAGAATTGGCGAGAATTCCAGTTGAGGTAGAATATGCTTCTGAAATGCGTTACCGAAATCCAATTATTGGATCGGATGATGTGATAATCGCGCTTTCTCAATCCGGTGAGACCGCCGATACAATGGCTGCCCTAGAAATGGCTAAGAAAAAAGGTGCAACACTTTATGGGATTGTCAATTCTGTCGGTTCTTCTATTGCACGTATTACCGATGCAGGTTCGTACATTCACGCAGGCCCTGAAATTGGAGTAGCAAGTACTAAAGCGTTTACTGGACAGGTGACCGTATTGGCATTAATGGCTATTAACTTAGGTTATGAAAGAGGACGAATTCCACGCTCTTATTACCTTCAGTTGATTAATGAACTTGAACGTATCCCTCAGAAAGTCCAGACTATTCTAGAAAAAAATGAGCAAATTAAATTTATTGCTGGTGAAATAAAGGATATCAATAACGCACTTTATCTTGGTCGAGGATATAACTTCCCTGTGGCATTGGAAGGTGCCCTTAAATTGAAAGAAATTTCTTATATTCACGCAGAAGGATATCCAGCGGCCGAGATGAAACACGGACCGATCGCGCTGATTGACGAGAATATGCCAGTTATTATCATTGCGAATAATAAAAGTGCACACGAAAAAATTGTCAGCAATATTCAAGAAGTAAAAGCGCGTAAAGGAAAAGTGATCGCGATTGTAAATGAAGGTGATACAGTAATTAGTGAAATCGCTGATTATGTAATCGAAATTCCAGAAACAGACGAGCCACTATCTCCACTACTATCAGTTGTTCCACTCCAACTCCTATCTTATCATATCGCGCTTATGCGTGGATGTAATGTAGATCAACCACGGAACTTGGCCAAATCGGTAACGGTAGAATAGACTTTTTAAAGTCTGAGAATTTATTTTTAAATCATAAAATTGACCAATTATCAAAAGTTTAGCAATGCAGTATAATTCTAGTAAAGAAAATCTAGAGATGCCAGAATATGGTAGAAATGTACAACTCCTAGTTAATCATGCACGAACGATTGAGGACGACGAATTTCGTCAGGCTTTTGCAGAAAAGATCGTGGAACTCATGCACCAGATGAATCCACAAAATCGAACGATAGAAGATTATCGAACGAAGCTATGGAAACACCTTTTCCAGATTGCTCGTTTCGATCTCAAAGTAATGCCACCTGAAGGAGAGCCTCCTACAATGGAAGAATTCATGGCCAAACCTTCGAAAGTACCTTATCCTAAAGCCGATGCAAGATTTAGACACTATGGAACCAACGTGCAACGGATGATCCGTAAAGCACGTGATATGGAAGTTGGTCCTAAGCGAGAAGCTTTTACAGGGGTGATTGCTTCTTACATGAAGTTGGCTTATCGTACTTGGAATCGAGAACACTTTGTAAGCGATGAAGTAATAAAATCAGATCTTATTTCCCTTTCAGAAGGAGACCTCTCTGTACGTGATAGCATTTATGTAGACCCTATTAATACTGCACGTGCAAACGAAAATGCGAAAGACAAGCGCCGTAGTGGAAAACGTTCCAATAGTAGCCGTTCAGGAGGTAAATACGGCCGAAACAACGGAAAAAATTATCGACGAAAGTAATTTTCTGATTCTGACTTTTTTAAAAAAATACTATGAACACGGATGCCTTTGAAGTAACCGGTGGTATTTCGTTAAATGGCGAAATTATTCCACAGGGTGCAAAAAATGAAGCGTTGCAAGTCTTGTGCGCGGTCATGTTAACTGATCAAACAGTAATACTTTCTAACGTTCCCAATATTTTAGATGTACAACGATTGATTGCTTTAATCAAAGGCTTGGGCGTCAATGTAATTAACCTTGGTCCAGGAAAATGGTCCTTTACAGCCAAGGATATCGATCTCAATTATTTTTATTCTAGCGAATTTAGAAAAAATGCTAGCCGTATTCGTGGCTCCGTCATGTTGATTGGTGCCATGCTTGGTCGTTTTGGTAAAGCTTATTTGCCACGACCAGGAGGGGATAAGATCGGCCGTCGTCGTTTAGATACACATTTCTTAGCACTCGAAAAATTGGGTGCTGATTTTCAATACGACGCTGAAAAAAATGCTTACGCTATTCAAGCAAAAGAATTAAAAGGTACCTACCTATTAATGGATGAAATATCTGTAACTGGTACCGCAAATATCGTAATGGCTGCTGCGTTAGCTAATGGAACTACACAGATTTATAACGCAGCTTGCGAACCCTATCTCCAGCAACTTTGTAAGATGATCAATGGAATGGGCGGAAAGATTTCCGGAATTGGTTCTAATCTTTTGATCATTGAAGGAGTAGATAAACTCGGAGGAACAGAACATCGTTTGCTTCCTGATTTTATTGAAATAGGTAGTTTTATCGGACTAGCTGCCATGACTCAATCGTCTATTACTATTAAAGATTGTCGAGTCGATCAACTAGGAAATACCCTGAATGTCTTTGATAGAATGGGCGTTCAGATGGAAATAAAAGGAGACGATATTCATATTCCTGCACAAGATTCCTACGAAATACAGACGTTTATTGATGGATCAATTATGACTATTTATGATGCTCCTTGGCCAGGATTTACCCCTGATTTGATGAGTATTGTTTTAGTAATGGCTACCCAAGCACGAGGAAGCGTATTGATGCACCAAAAAATGTTCGAAAGTCGCTTATTCTTTGTCGATAAGTTAATCGATATGGGGGCACAAATCATTCTTTGTGATCCACATAGAGCTACTGTTATTGGATTAAATCGTGCGCAACAACTGCGGGCCATCGAGATGACTTCTCCTGATATCCGAGCTGGTGTAGCATTGCTGATTGCAGCGCTTTCAGCTAAAGGAACTAGTATTATTCATAATATTCATCAGATTGATCGAGGGTACCAAAATATTGATACCCGTCTGAATGCACTTGGTGCAAAAATAACTCGTATATAAGCTAAGCGTCCATGCCTCTTGCACCGCTCACCGCCGTTATTATTACCAAAGACGAGGCATCTAATATTACTCGATGCCTGAATTCTCTACAGACAGTAGCGGAAGAGGTTTTGGTAATTGATAGTGGGAGTACAGATGATACTATCGCTATTGCCCGAGCATTAGGAGCGAGAGTAATTACTACAGAATGGAAAGGCTATGCACAAACCAAAAATTTTGGAAATAACCTGGCTTCCAATGATTGGATTCTATCTATAGACGCAGACGAAGTAATTTCTCCAGAATTAGCCGACGAAATTTTAAACCTAAAATTAACACCAGGTAGGGCCTACCGATTTAACCGATTAAATAATTTTTTTGGTCAATGGATAAAGCATAGTGGTTGGTTTCCTGATTGGAAAATAAGAATTTTTGACCGAAGAATTGCTTATTGGGTAGGAGAATATGTACATGAAAAATTAAAATTTTCTGAATCAATTCAGATTCAAAAAATGGAAGGGCTTTTATATCACTATAGTTACCAAAGTCATGAAGACCATTGGAATAGAATAGAATTATATAGTTCTTTATCCGCAGCAGAACTCTTCACGAATCGAGTTAAGCCCAGCTGGTTAAAACAAAAAGGAGGTCCTGTTTTTCGATTTTTTAAAACCTTTATTTTACAAAAAGGATTCTTAGATGGAAAGGCAGGATGGACCATCAGTAAACGTGGAGCACGAACGGTGAAATTAAAATATGAGAAGCTTAACAAACTTTATGAAAAACATAAAAATAGAAATGAGTAGCGTTTTGTGTAATTTTACCGTTGTTTGTTACGTTCTTAGAAAAACGCAATCTATGAAAATCTTAATCCATCTCATTTTAGGCTTATGTCTTCTATCATTATTATCAGGTTGTAAATCAACTGGTAAGACGGCTGACGTTGAAACAACAAATTCCCGTTCTGGACTCAATTTTGTAAAGTCTGACCGACTCAGTAAGGTACTTGAAAAAGCAAGCCGCACCGACCAGATTGTGTTTATGGATATTTATACTACCTGGTGTGCTCCGTGTAAATTGATGGACGAATATGTTTTTACAGATCCAGATACAAGAAAATTTATGAATGAAAACTTCATTAACTATAAAGTAGATGCTGAAAAAGGCAATGGTCAGACGGTAGCAACAATGTATGGTGCTAGTACTTATCCTACCTTGGTGTTTGTAGATAAAAATGGAAGAGTGCTAGCCCGAAGACAAGGAGCAACAACGATTACAGAGTTGAAAAACCTAGCACAAGAAGCGCTCTTAGCAAAAGGACCTTAAGAACTCGTCTAAATTTTCAAGCGCAAGCGCAACGTCAACGTCAACGTCAACTTCAAAATCAAATACTTCTATCGTGTTTTCTTGACGAATTACTATCTCTATTATTTTGTAAGCAGTCTGGTGCGGTAGAATTATTTCTCTTCAACAGCATTGTTTCTCATTTAGTAGCTTTTGCTTTTGCGCTTGAAGTTGAAGTTGATTTTGAAGTTGGAAAATAAGCATCTGGAGTAGCTGATTTTAAGTTTAAATACATAAGAATTTAGTGTTTGTTGTGCACTAGCTTAGTTTTCTAGCCAACATTAACCCATCCCGGATAGGAAGTAAAATATTTTCTACTCGTGGATCTTGATGTATTTTTTTATTGAAAAAATCGAGCACTTCGCTGTCTCTATCCTTCTCTTTGCGGATTACCTTTCCGTCCCATAAGACATTATCTGCCAGAATATATCCACCAGGATTTACTCGATCAATTATCAAATCATAATATTGTGGGTAGTGCATTTTTCCAGCATCAATAAATACCAAATCATAAGTAGCGTCTAATGCAGGAATTATTTTTTTTGCATCGCCAATATGTAGTTGAATCTGATTAGCTGCTCCTGAACGATCAATGTATTTTCTAATTAAATAACCTAATTCCTGATTTATCTCGATAGTGTGAATAGTACCTTGTGGAGCTAATCCTTCTAATAGACACAAAGTGGCGTAGCCTGTAAAACTACCAATTTCTAATACCGTAGTTGGTTGTATCATGCGACTGAGAAAACGAAGTAAAGCACCTTGTAGATGGCCTGAGGCCATCTGTGGTGCAAGCGTTTTTAGATGTGTTTCTCTTAATAATTCGGCAAGTAAAGGAGAAGGAGCTGTGGTGTGTTTTTCACAATATTGATCAATTAAATTAAGCGGCATGTCGACTTTTTTTGAGATTTCTAAAAGAATGAAAAAACACAGCACCAAGAATTAATAAACAACCAAGATAGAATTGAGAGGATAATTCTTGTTCATCATTTAGAAGAATCCACGCTAAAAAAATACCATAAACTGGCTCAAGATTGATGGTCAGGGTAGAAGCAAAGGCAGAAATATGTTTTAGCGAACGCAGTGATAATACGTAAGCTAAAGTAGTACAACCCAAGGCCAAAATTAACAACCATAACCAATCAAAACCTTGTGGGATAAATAGTGCATCAGGTTGGTAAATCAAATAGATCGGTAGACAAATACTGAGAAATAACCACCCGCTCCCTAACTCTAAAAAAGTAATGGTTAATGGTTCTGCCTCATCGACTAGTGTCTTATTTAAAACCGCAAAAAGCGCTGCCAGAAACGCACTCATCAATCCCACCAAAATCCCAGTCATCATATCCCATTCGGTGTTATTGACAATGAGGAGAACACCAGGAATCATCAGTAACCCTAAACTAAGCTCATCTCTTTTTATTTTTCTTTTAAAAACAATCGGTTCGATTAAAGCCGTAAAAAAAGAAGTAGTCGCCATACAAATCAAAGAAATAGAGGCATTGGCAAACTTTACGGCTCCAAAAAAGCATATCCAATGGAGGGAAACCAAGACGCCAATTCCCATATATTTTACCGTAAGGGCAGGAGGTAATGCTGCGATTTTCTCTTTTATTCTTGTCAAAAAAGGAATACTAAGCGTTGTAATACCCATTCGCCACCAAACCAAAACGAGTGCTGATAAGGTAATGAGATCTCCTAAAATAGCGGTAAATCCAAACAGGAGTACCGCAATGTGTAATTCAAAATAAGCGCGTTGCGTTGGATTCAAGGATTTTTGTTTTTTGCAAAGGTAGATTTATTTCTTTAACATAATAAAACGCTTGGGTAGGAAAAAATCTGACTTGGGCATTGGGAAGGCTGGAGCATAAACGGGATTGAAATCTTTTAAACCAAGATTGTACTCGATTTTTGTAGGCATCTTTTTTTGCTTCAGTTTTTTAGCATTAAATTCAATGACCGTACTCCAGTCAATAGAGTAGAAAGCACTTGGTTTTTGCCAAACATCACCAAGCTCTACCCGAATAAAACCTTCGCTTAATTTTTCTGTATCATCCCAGAAAAATAAATTTTTATAATTCATATAGTACAACATAAGCTCGAATGCTTTGAGTCGGATAGGCTGAAACTCTCCATCGTCAGCAGCAAAAAAACGGGTAGCTGAAAAAGGTAGGACCCAAAGTACATGAATCTTCTGCTCATAATAAGCGGTCGTTCGACGAATCAGCTCAGCTGGAGTGAGTGGTGTTACTTGAATTTCAATACCAATATTTTTCTTAAAACCTTCTACCAGTACATCAGGTCGGATGGATTCTATCATTTTTTCCAGAAAAACATCTTTAACCTTGGTACCCAATTCTTGCAATAAACTATAATAAATCTGCTTTTTTATTCTGAGGTGTAATTGAGATTCCCCTTTGTAGCGGCAAATTTTTTCTGGTAAATGTGCAAAATGATGAATACGTTTAAGGCCTTTTCTAATCCGTAGTTCACTACCGCAAGCTGGACAGAAAAAAGGGCCACTATTGGAGGATTGTTCTGCTGCAAATACTTGTTTCGAGCTTTGTGGATGATATGCTGTTAACATTTAGCAAAATTAAAAATATATTGGACGATTTGCCTACAATTTAGCACGTAGTTGATTATCTTTACCTAGAATTCAATAAAAATACACACATGAAAATTCAAAAAGGAGAAAAAGCACCCAATTTTACATTAAGAGCAACAGATAAATCTGAAGTATCTTTAGAAGATCACCGAGGTAAAAATGTGGTATTGCTATTTTTTCCGTTGGCATTTACAGGCGTTTGTACGGATGAACTATGTTCGGTTCGAGATAGTATAGAGGTTTATAATGATTTAGATGCTCAGGTACTAGCGATCTCTGTTGATTCGTTATTTACACTGGAGAAATACAAAGCAGAGCAAGGATATCAATTTCCTTTACTGTCTGATTTTAATAAAACAGTTTCGCGCGCCTACGATGCCTTGTACGAAGATTTTGTACTGGATATGAAAGGGGTTTCTAAGCGTTCTGCCTTTGTAATTGATAAAGAGGGAATTATTCAGTATGCAGAAGTGCTAGAGTCAGCGGGAGATTTACCCAATTTTGACGGTATAAAGGAAACATTAAAAGGCCTGAATTAGTTAAAGTAGATGAAGTCATCTGATGGAAACTACCTAACTGTCAGGCTGGCATTTTTTAATAAATTTTAATTATATAGTAATGTTTAATAGTACGGAGACCTTAGAAGAAGTATTGGTAGAAGAAAAAGTAACAAATACCGGTACGCCTGCAGAATTATTGATTTATAATGATGATCATAACACCTTCGATTGGGTAATTGAATGTTTGGTTGATGTACTTAGCCACTCCCGTACTCAGTCAGAGCAACTCTCGCTAATTATACACTATAAAGGTAAGGCTGTAGTAAAAACAGCTCCATTTGAAGTACTACGTCCTTTTAAGGATGCACTGACAGAGCGAGGCCTTTCTGCAGTTATCGAAAGCATGGCAGAGTAGGGGTGAATTGCAATTCACCCCTACTCTGTGGGCCTTATTCATAAATCCTTCTAATTAGTTCAAATCACTATGCCCGTATTTCGGCTGTCAGATGAAGACATCAGCTTTCCGCCGGCATATTTGGCTGACGAATATGGTCGTCTCGCTATTGGTGGAGACCTAGGGCCTGAACGACTATTACTCGCTTATCAATCTGGACTCTTTCCTTGGTTTAACCCCGATGAACCCATTGTTTGGTGGTCTCCAGACCCACGCTTTGTCTTATTTCCAGATGAGTTAAAGGTGGCAAAAAGCATGCGGCCCATCTTTAATCAAAATAAATTTACTTATTCTTTCGATCAACATTTTAGAACCATCATTACCACTTGTCGGCAAGAAAGGTTAATGGATGATGGTTCGGGAACATGGATTACAGACACGATGGTTGAAGCATACTGCCGACTTCATGAACTTGGATTTGCTCACAGCGTTGAAGTTTTTAAAGATGGAGAGATCGTGGGAGGACTCTATGGAATCTCTTTAGGAAAGGTGTTCTTTGGTGAATCTATGTTTGCAAAAGCGTCCAATGCTTCTAAAGCTGGATTTATTACATTGGTAAATGCTTTGAAAGAACAGGGCTTTTGGTTGATTGATTGTCAACAAGAAACAGATCATTTACGGAGCTTAGGTGGTGTTAATATTCCTCGTCAATATTTTTTAGAATTGATGGAGAAAAATCAACAAGAGAAAACTTTAAGAGGAAGCTGGAGTGGACTTATTTAGATCAACTCTTATTCAAGCTTTTGCTGATAACAAAATATAAACATGATGAACAAACTACTTTATTTTATAATGCTAATCGGAGGATTATGGTTTTTATTTGCTTTTACGGAAGGAGAATCTACCCGAGATTATCCTCAAAATTATTTCCGATCTCCTGTCAATACGCCTATCAAATTATCGGGTACTTTCGGAGAATTACGTTCAAATCATTTACATGCTGGTATTGATATTAAAGCACATAATGGTAAAACAGGACAAGCGATTTTGTCGGTTGCTGATGGTTATGTTGCTAGAATAAAAGTCCAATCGGGCGGTTATGGAAATGTATTATACGTCAATCATCCGAATGGGTATACTTCGGTTTATGCGCACTTGGGCAATTTCCCCAAAGCAGTGGCTCGTTATGTAAAAGCAGAACAAGAAAGAAGAAAAACTTTTGAAATAGAACTCTATCCAGAGGCTGGGAAATTTAATTTTAAGAAAGGAGAAGAACTTGGAAAAATGGGATTGTCAGGAAGATCTTATGGCCCACATCTTCATTTTGAAATCCGGGATACGCGTACTTCCAAACCTATTAATCCACTATTATTTGGTTTAGAAGCCAAGGATAAATTGGCACCCAAACTACACGAATTAAAGATTTATTCTCTAAATGATAAACTCGAAACCATCGCAACTAAAACCGTTAAGGTGAAAAAAGGAGGCAAAGGATATCGAATTAGTGGAGATACTTTATTGATTGGTGCGTGGAGAATTGGAGTAGGACTAAAAGCATATGATCATATGTCATTGGCACCCAATTGGAACGGTGTTTATAAAATGACGATGACAAAAGATGATCAACCTGTCTATGGTTTTGAGATGGAAACGTTTGCATTCAATGAGTCTCGGTACATTAATGCGCACTT
>CALGJS010000043.1 GCA_937927835.1 uncultured Saprospiraceae bacterium
GGTGAAATCCCGTTTTATTTTATTCTAAAAATATTTCTGTGAATACATTTACCAAAATGGTGATGATCCACTAATCCATCCCAGGATATTTTCTTTTATAATAATAAACACCTGCTCCGTAAACCCAGCCTTCTCCACCACGTTTGGTTTTTACTTTAACCCAAGGCTCATCAGCTACGGAGGTTCCTAGTGAAATTTGCTCGGTAAATGGTGTGATTTCATTTAGAAAATGAACCTCTTCGAATAAGACTAATTTATTCAAAATCGAGCTATCCAGACTTGGACCGCTTCGAATATTAAGGCCGTCAATGGTAACATATAATCGCGTAGCAGTATTGGTCACCGTTGGTGGAAGGGTAGGAGATGCTTGTGGAACAGGAGTGGTAGCTACGGGAGTGGCAGCGTTTGGAGCAGTCACTGCGGCAGTAGTAGCTGGCACAAGGATACTGTCAGGAGCTACATCAGTGGACGTTGAGAGATTTTCTTCAGCGGTAGCTGTGGGTGTATTCGCAGCATCAGTACTGGCATATTCCATCTTCTTTTTGTTACAGCGAGGTATCGCAAATAACATAAAGCTGATAAAAAACACGATAATAATCATGATTTCCAAGCCAGGTAGTAATGATTTTTTTTTCTTAGCCATAGTATTAATAAATGTTTTTAAAGAAAGGCGCTATATTTAAGCGTTGGTTAAAAATTGACTTTAGGTCAAACAATTAAATTTAATCAACCTCTAAACCTCTTCATCAACTTACAACAAGGAGAAAGGTACTAGCAAATTTCCTTTTTTATATGAATCGAATGTGAAAAATATGAACCAAAATTTAATTTATCAAATAGCGCTTACTAAAATACCCATGGTTGGCCTTTGGACAGCGCGTACGCTTATTAGGTCCTGTGGAAGTGCAGAAGCGGTTTTTAGTGAAAATAAAAAAACTTTATCAAAGATTCCACGAATTTCTCCGGCGATCGTAAATAATATTTTAGAAGCAGATCCAAAAGGATTAAGTGCTCCTGACCTTGATTTTATTAATGAACATAAAATTAGTCCACTTTTTTTTACAGATTCTGACTATCCTTCACGTCTAAAGCCATTCTCTGATAGTCCTATGCTGTTATACTACAAAGGTAATGCTAACTTGAACGCTGACCGGATTGTATCCATAGTTGGCACCAGAACACCTACCGAAGCTGGTAAAATACACTGCCAAGAGATTGTGGAAGGTCTCGCAAAATACAACGTTTTAGTGATTAGTGGCCTTGCTTATGGAATTGACATTACAGCCCACCAGAAATGTTTATCTTTACAAATTCCAACCGTAGGGGTTTTAGGTCATGGAATGAGTCAAATCTATCCAGCTGCCCACAAACCAATTGCTGCTAGAATGTTAGAACAGGGAGGAATTTTAACGCAGTTTGGTCCTGATAAAGGTCCTGAAAGAGAACATTTTCCTATGCGTAATGCCGTGGTAGCTGGTATGTCAGATGCGACGATTGTAGTCGAAACTGCTCGTAAAGGAGGATCTATGATAACGGCAGAGTTGGCAAATGGATATAATAAAGATGTCTTTGCGGTACCTGGTAGGCTTAATGATCGATTTAGTAAAGGTTGCAATCATCTAATTAAAGCGCATAAGGCACAGTTATTAGAATCAGCTGAAGATATTGCTTATGTCATGCGTTGGACAGAGGAAGACATCACAAAACAAAGACAGACCGCTTTGTTCCCAGAACTGAATGAACACGAAAAAAATATTTTAAACTTAATTGGAGAAACGCATCAAATAAATATTGATCAACTGGCATTTCAGGCAAAACTAAATAGTAGTGAAATGGCTACCTTGATCTTAAAGTTAGAATTTAAAGGACTTATCAAAACACTTCCTGGAAAACGATTTGTCCTGATTCAATAATTGATTATTTGACTTTTTCCATGCACTTAGATACCGTTTTAAATGAGAGTAGTATTTTTGACCTTAATATTTCCCCTGATTTTACTCAATTGTGGATCTTCTCGACCAGCAATGGGCAGTGGTGAAACTGTGGTCCATTCGATTCCAAACCCAAATCAAAAAAATCCTGCTAAGAATCTTATTCTGATGATCGGAGATGGTATGGGACTGACTCAAATTACCGCTGGTATTTATGATAATAATAATTTTTTGAATTTTGAAAAATTTCCTGTTACCGGATTAATGAAAACGCATTCTTACGATAACTTAGTAACAGACTCCGCAGCTAGTGGAACAGCCATGGCTTGTGGCGTAAAAACCTATAACAACGGAGTTGGGGTAGATAAAGATGGTATACCCGTAAAATCAATTTTGGAAGAAGCAGAAGAAAAAGAAATGATGACCGGAATTGTTGTTACCTCCGCTTTGGTAAATGCAACACCAGCTAGCTTTATGGCGCATCAAAAATTAAGAGCTTTTATGGAGCCTATCGCAGAAGAAATTGCTAATTCTGGGGTAGATTTTTTAGTGGGTGGTGGTAAAAAGTATTTTGATCGTCGGGCTTCTGATGAAAGAAACCTCTCAAAAGAAATGGAAGATAAAGGCTACCAAGTCGAAGACTTTATTAGCAATCAAAGAATACAGGACGTTAAAATTAATCATGGAAAGAAGTTTGTCTACTTCACAGCAGACGATGATCCATTAACAAAAATTACCGGAAGAGATTATCTCCCACAAGCAAGTAAGATGGGCGCAGAATTTTTAAAGTCTAATAGTGAAAATGGATTCTTTATGATGATCGAAGGTTCCCAAATTGATCTTGGTGGACACGCTACTAATTTTAAATACGTCATGTCCGAACTCAAAGATTTTGATGAGACGATTAAACAAGTACTCAAATTTGCAGAAGAAGATGGAGAAACTTTGGTCATCGTAACCGCAGATCACGAGACAGGTGGACTCGCCATTAAAGAAGGTTCAAAATTGAAAAAAATTAAATCTGATTTTATATATGGTCGTCATACCGGGACCATGGTTCCCGTTTTTGCCTACGGTCCTGGGTCAGAAAATTTTACCGGTATTTTTGATAATACAGAATTGTATCGTAAGATGAAAGCTGCGCTCGCGATGGACAATAGAAATTAAATACTCAAAGTGGTTGGTGCCTTCAGCATTAAAATACCAGGTATTTTTAATTAGAATTTTTTAGTATTTTATTCCGCCACAAAATCACAAAGAACACAAAGTTTTTTCTTCTTTTTGCTTTAGTGGCAATTCTATTAAATAGAACCTTAGCCCCAAATGCACCAGATTTTTCAAGCGAATATAAGGCGTCTCCGCTTTAAAAAATTATTAACTCAAATATTCACTTTTACTATGAAATACAACACACTCGGAACCACAGATCTTAAAGTTTCTGAAATCTGTCTCGGTACCATGACTTTTGGAGAACAAAACTCTGAAAAAGAAGGACACGAACAACTGGACTATGCCATCGACCACGAAGTCAATTTTATTGACACAGCAGAAATGTATTCCGTCCCTGGTCGTAAAGAAACCGCACATAGTACCGAAAGAATTATCGGTTCTTGGTTAGGGAAACGAACAGATCGAGACAAAATAATAATAGCAACCAAGATCACTGGACCTTCCGAAGGAATTACTTGGATTCGTAATCCACTAAATTTTTCTCCCTCGTCAATCAAGACTGCACTAGACGGTAGTTTAAAAAGATTACAGACTGATTATATCGATTTATACCAGCTACATTGGCC
>CALGJS010000044.1 GCA_937927835.1 uncultured Saprospiraceae bacterium
CGCAGATCGGTCGTCATAATTTCGTACATCGCTTGTGCCATCGTTTTTCGATCCGTCTCTATCGACCATTGCGTAATCGCCTCGATGTCTTTTTGATCGGTCGCCATCGCGGTCATCATCAATTTTTGTTGCGCCGCAAAAGCATCATCCGGCATCGCTGCGATACTCTTCTTCAACATCTCTCCTTGGACTTTGGCCGTTTCCTCGGTCGCCATTGGATTCATCGCCGCAACATAAAAAGGATAGGAATCTACGATCACTATTTTTTCTAATAAGTCCGGTTCAGAACTAGCAATCGAAAGCGCCATAAATCCTCCTAAACTATGTCCGATCATCATGGGTTTTTCTTTTAATTCTTGGTTGATATATTCAATAATTTTAGCTTGAATTTTTGGTAAAAAAGCTTCGCCAAATTCAATCGGTGCCTGATCTGCAAAGCCTGCCAAAGTCAAAATATGACAAGTATGTTTTTTTGCTAAAACGCTTACCGTCTCGTCCCAAACACTTCCAGGAGATGCCAAACCAGGAATAAAAAGAATCGGGGTTCCTTCGCCTTTAATCTCGACTTTGAAAGGATACGTGTTTTCGTTTTTTTGTGAAAATAATGAAAAAATAGTCGCGATATTTTTTATTTACATCCTTTAGATCAGCTAAGTCTGAAAATATTACAGTTTTGGGATTTTTTTTTAAAAAAAGTTTTGGAGAGGAAATTTTATAGCCTTGCCTCCTCCTAAGAAGTCAACTTAATTTTCTTTACTTTTAACCCATCAATCAGGTTTAAAAAAGGTCGAACTTTTTAGAGAAAAGCAAAAGCAAATCGCAGAGAGATCCATTGCGTTAAATAATCAAGTGTATGTTTTAAAATTAATGACCACGGTAAAAATGATCACTCAGTATCAGGAAAATGGAATTCCTAAAATAGAACAGTTGGAAAATTTGATTGATGATTATGATTTGTTGATTAAGGAAAACCAAGTTTTTATTGATGGGATGGATTAATAGCACCACAGGGAAAATATTGAAGAAAAACTTTTTAGATTTGAGTTAAATGGATAAAGGGTTTTGTACAAAAAAAATTCATTTTTAATCAAGGATTTATTTATGAAGTATTTATTTGGGGTTACTATTGTTTGGGCTTTTTCGTTTAGCTTAATTGGCGTATATCTTTCTGGGTATGTGGATGCCTGGTTCTCCGTATTGATGCGTATCGGAATCGCTACCATGATATTTTTGCCTTTTTTAAAGTTGAAAAAAATTAGCGCAGCAACCGTTTTCAGTCTGATCGCAGTGGGTTCGGTCCAGTTAGGTTTAATGTATTGTTTTTACTTTCAGTCGTTTAGATTTCTTACCGTACCCGAAGTGTTACTGTTTAGTGTTTTGACCCCAATTTACATTACCTTACTAAATGATCTTTTAAGTAAGCGATTTCATAAAGGACATTTATTGACTGCTTTAATAGCTGTTTTAGGAGCTGCATATATTCAATACTCCAGCATTAGTGAAAATGTTATGTTAGGTTTTATGATCACGCAAGGAGCCAACCTTTGCTTTGCGGTTGGTCAAGTTGCGTACAAGTATTTATTGAAATCTACCCCTGAATTAGAAAATACTCCAAAGCATACTATTTTTGGATTGTTTTTTATTGGGGCGTTTTTAGTAGCACTAATTGCTTTTTTTATTTTTGGTTCAACGGAAAAATTGCCAACTACTTCCGTTCAGTGGGGAGTAATCATCTACCTTGGTGCCGTGGCTTCAGGTGCCGGTTATTATTTTTGGAATAAAGGCGTTGTTTTGGTAAATACAGGCTCCTTAGCGATTATGAATAATGCTTTGGTTCCTTTAGGATTAATTGTCAATCTGGTTATTTGGAATAAAGAGGCAGATCTTATGAAGATTTTAATTGGTGGAAGTCTGATTTTCGCTTCGCTTGCGGTTAATGAAT
This sequence comes from uncultured Saprospiraceae bacterium, assembly GCA_937927835.1. Lineage (GTDB taxonomy): Bacteria > Bacteroidota > Bacteroidia > Chitinophagales > Saprospiraceae > JALZUU01. The sequence goes on from CALGJS010000044.1 coordinate 1,943, forward strand.
ATATGGTGCGAGTTAGGGGTTGGGAATAAGTGAATTATAGAACCATCATCTTCTTATTGAATTTGTTTTTTTCTTCTTGCTATTTGCTTTTGCTTTTGCTAAGTATCTCAAAAAGACTGATTAATCCTCGATATTTTCCTTATACTTCTGTAGTAAATCCAGAGGAATGTGGCAATAAGAATGGTCCTCGGGATGCAAGGTTAATCTATCTTGATGTTCTTCATCACTTGGGATATAATTAGTTAATGGAAGTACTTCAATCGCAATTTTTTTTGCAGTTCTATTATTATGGTTTAAGGTCTGTTCTATGGTCTTGATACAATTCTTAGCCTTTGTGAGATGATTTTGATTATTGCTGTAGATGCCGGTGCGATATTTCTCCCCTATATCGTTTCCTTGCTGGTTGATACTATAAGGGTCGATGATTTCTAAAAGGTAATGAATCAAATCTTCAATTGAAACAACCTTAGGATCAAAAGTTGTTTTGACACATTCTGCATAACCATCATAGGCTGTTTTAGTCGATTTAGTAAGGCCATTCGCTCTGCCGGCTTGGGTCTCAATTACGCCTGGTAAATGTTTTAAATATTCTTGGACGCCCCAAAGGCAACCTCCTGCGAAGTATATATATTCCATTTATAACATTTGTTTTGTTTTTTTTTAATGGTTAAGATAACTCTCTTTTCCTACCTCCCAAAACCAAGGCTGCTGAAATAATCATTAGGTTCTTTATAATATATTGTCCTTCCATGGTTGGCAATAGGATATTTCTACTTTGAAAAGTAATTTCTGGTAGAAAAACCAAAGGCATGAAGGTTCCGACCATCTGAAGAAATAGCAAAGCAATTGCAATTCTTGTTGTTTGCCTAAAAAGAAATAGAACACCTATAGTAACTTCCCAAATACTAATAATCACTAGCCAAGTTTCGGGTAACCCTACAGGTAACCACTGTACAGTTTTAAGCAGGAGCTCCTCAGCAGCGGATAATCTCAGAATTTTTAATATTCCGAACCAAATGAAGATTACCCCAAAAGAGAACCTTATGGCTGGAGAGCTTAAGGCACGCATACGCTTAATGGTTACCTCATCAAATTGCCTTAAAATACTTTTGAATTTAGTTCGCATACATAATTGTTTTTTAATCCAATTGACAAATGTAAAATATAACTTTATTAGTTAGTGAAATATGGACTGGAAATAGTTGTTTATTGGAATATAGTTATAAGATTAGTTATTGACAGATAGAAGGAATACACTATTTTCTTTTCCTAATACCGAATGAACTTCTTCTAATGGAATCTGGAATTCATCCAACTCCGAAAATATTCTACTGCTATCCTCGGTCCGGTATTCAATTTTTCCTCTTAGGACTATCAGTTTAGTAGGACCTGGTGCCTTGTGTTCTTTTAGTAGTATACCTTTACCTATACCGATGGCTATTAACTTTGATTTTGTACCCTTACTTAATAAAGCAGTTATAGGTTTGTTTGCATTTTCTATTGCTAGAATAATTTTCTTTATGGTCATATTTATTGTATTTTGAGTCAAGGTATATTAGTCTAAAATTCTTTTTACAGGACATAGTAACGCTGCGATTACATGATTGTTTTGTATGATCCTTTTTCTTTCATTGTTCGTAATTTTGATTGGCTAGTAATTCTTTATTCCTTGCACGATTATAGAACTCGTCTACAAAGATCTTAATGTCTTCCTTATTTGCTTTATCATTCATGTGGGTAGCGTTTAATAAAACTTAATAGTAGTAATAGGGCTTTGAAGAGAATTCTGCCATGATAGATTGATATGTAGTATTTACTGCTAAGTCCTGTTATGTGTGCCAAATCATTTTTGATTTTCCTTTATTCTTGAACTGTGTTGGGGTTTTGATTTGATATGCAATCATTTTAATATTTTTATTAGTGTATAATAAGACCTTTATATCTTTATTATGTTCAAAAAAAACCTATCGCTCATAAGATCCGAAATGAAGTTGTTCTACTAATGTATTCAAAGCAGAGTTGGCGCACATCTTACATTGATGTTTGTTGTCAACACAAATATAAGGATAAAAAGGTCTTTTTATCAAATAATTAGTCCTCTTTTTAAAAATTATGACTTAAGGACGCTAATGCCTTGGGCAGTAGTGCTGTGTGAATGGCGTCTGACGGTTGGTTGTTTCGAGAGTCACGGCGAAGAGACGATTCTTTTTACTTTTATTTATGCTGGTTAAATCTAACCATACAAACAAGATTGTTCAGCTTCATTTACAAGCCCGCATTTGTTCCATACAGCTTTTCATTTTTAATGCGAATCTAATATTGAACCCTACTTCAACTCTTCGTAGAATCATAGTATTGAGTACGAAGCATAGCATCCGCTTCGTACTCAATACTAATGTTTTAGAAGAGCGCTTTAAAGGCCTCTTTTAATTAGGCACAATAATGTCTCTATCGATTGATAATTATTCTTTCCAAATGATTGATTTTTGAACTTGTAAACTGGAAGTAATAAACGCCTGATGGAATTCCACTGATATCAAATTCATTATCACTCGTATCCAACCTTTTAATAAGTCTTCCGATTTGATTATAAATTGAGACTTGGAAATTTTCATTTTCGAATCCATTAACAAAAAGAACATTTTTTGCTGGGTTTGGAAACACCTCTAATAGGTTATTTTTGATTTCAGCAACTTCAATTTTACTATACTCAAAACTACCTTCTAAGTCTACTTGTTTTATTCTATAGTAATTCAATCCTCTTGCAGGTTTTTGATCAACAGTAGCATAGGTCATTAATTGAGTTGTATTTCCTGTACCATTTACGATGTCAATCAATGAAAATCTTTGTCCATCTTGGCTTCGCTCAATTTCAAAATGGCTATTATTTATTTCGGATGCAGTTGACCAATTCAATTTCACTGTTTTATTATCAATTGATTTTGCTTCAAAGGAAATCAAATCAACAGGTAGCGAAGAAGCTAGCGTAATTGAATAATCTTCAATTTGTCCACCATCTGAAGACGAAGTCGTCGAAGTTAAAGGAGTAACTCCATCATCATAATCTGTGATAATTCTCATCCGAAGTCTTGTTCCCGCAGGAGGAGATCCACCAGCTGCTGGAGTCGTAAAAGTAAAGGAGTGTGCATCTCCGTTCTTCTTTCCTTGGGCCGGTGCGGATATGCCAAGCTGTTCTCCGGGATCTGTAAAAACGCCATTTTGATTATAGTCAACATATACAGCCGCCAACTCATCAAAATCAGTATTTCCTACACCAACCTGGACCGTGATGGTATAACTAGTAGCATAAACCAATGATACGGTCGGCTGAGAAGCTATACGATTTAAATAACCACCATCATGATTTGAAGACAGCGATGTAAATGTTGTCCCGTTAAGGTTGACATCATAGATTCCCATTGTTTCATCAGTATTGGTCACGGTCTGACTCGTGGAAGCTGTCGGGTAAGTTCCCGAAGGAACCGTTGCTCCGAGAGAAGTACAAAACATTTTTCGAGGTCCACTAAGCGTCGCTTCCATTCTAGTTTTCTGGTCTTCTGAAAAACCATGGAAGCAAGCATCAGCAGCATAATCCATGAAGTTATGGATATAAGAGTTCGGGCCGTTACTCGCGCAAGTATTGTTATTAGCATCCGCAGGGCAACCTGAACTTTGCTTATGCGGTGGCACATCTGGGCAACAATCACTATCATCCCCACAAGTAATATCTGCAGGGCACACCGTACCGTCTTCATCGCCTTGAAATGTATGGTATAAGCTTAAATAGTGACCAACTTCATGGTTTGCCGTTCCATTCAAATTAGTATCAGTATCTAATAAAAACCCATCATCATTTTCTGGGTCATACCCAAAAGCAGAAGCCAACATCGTAAGTGCATCAATACTGCCGTTACTGGTTTTTGGAAAAGAGGCAAAGCCAAGAGTACTAACATCATTCTCGATTTCGTGTACAATCCAGATATTCATATAATCACTAGGTGGCCAGAAGCGACCTGCAGTAATAGTTTCCTGAGGCACACCCGGTGTTTCGCCACCATCCATGCCGTTGTTTGCGAAATTTGTTCCCCACGATTCACTACTTACATCATGGCGAATAATACCCGATGTGGCAGTTCCATCAGGAGCTCTTTTTGCCAATTCAAATTGTACATCCGTGGAAGCATCGTAAAATCCATTCTTACTAGCTTGACTATAAACCCCTTGATGTCTAAATGCATCGGTCATGTCTGTAATGGCACTCGTTATTTGAGCATCATTGGGATTCGCCCCGGTAGCTGTTGCCGTACCTACTGCTTGTCCAGTATGAACGATGTGAACTACACAAGGTATAGTTACCGTACCAGATGAACTTCGTTGGCCAGCACGATTTGCAAATTGTCTTACATGACGTTCAAAAGCAGCACGATTTTGTTGAAAAACAGGATTATTTTTTTTTGTTTCTAAAATTTTATCAAAACCACATTTTTCGCTCTGAGCGATAAGCAAATGATTAGTGACTATAGTTATTAAAAATAATAATAATGTTATTTTTTTCATCGTTAAGATTTTTGTCTGTTGATTATTAGCAATGAAGTTGTTTAAAAACTCCAATATTTCATAAAAAAAAATTAATGATTAAATCTACAATTAATTTAGATTAATTTATAATTTATTATACGAAAGGGCTCTTCTATTATACTTTTGTGGTAATCCTACAGCTTGACAGGCTGTGACGGCTGCGTGCCGAATGAGGCAGGTTTAAACAAACGCTATTATTTTTGTATGCTTTTATTCGTTTGGGCTTGGGTTGGGACAACGGGTATGACAGCGTGCGTTCGTGTTTTTCCTTTTTTCATTTTGAATATATGCCGTCATCACCTAATGTTGAACGAAAACCTTCGGTAGCTTCCCAAAAATTTCCGACCTTTATCCTTTAATTTATTAAACATTTAAAATTTTCTATCATGAAAAAAAACTTTAACTGATCATGCTCGACGGGAAGTTACGGATTTTGAACAGATGTTCCAAAAATTAAGGAATTGATCCCAAATTAAATTTGGAGTAGGACATAGTTTTGGAACACTGGCTGATTTCCTAGTAAATACGGTTTTACGTCCAATTTATCCAACGGGAGTGTTCAGTAAAGTGTGTCATCTTTATCGTATTAGCATTGCGTAATACGAAACCGATTAACCAATCAACTAATTAACATTAACTTATATATATGCAATGTTTACTATGTAGTTTAAGTTAATTATCTAGACACAGTTAATTGAACACCCCCTCTACCGGAGGTATGGCACCCTATTTATTAGGCCAAGCTTTTTTTACTTTCCATTTCAATCAATAGTATTCATAAACGGATACATAATAATTTTTAAACAACTTTGTTTCATGTTTATTTTTAATTTCCACCAAGCAAAAGTTTTTGAAGCGGACATATTTTTTGGTAAAAATAGTATTCCAAACTCCTCCCTCTAATTTAGAATCCGTTTTTTTGATGAGCAAATTATCCTTAAAATGTTCCTCATATTTTCGGATGTAATCGTAGCCTTTAAAAATAATATGAGAGGTAATTCGAATAGAATCATTAAGTGCTATCGTAAACCATTCTTCATGCTTTAATGTGTCTCCAGGAATAAACTGGTTTGGTCGGAAACTCTGACTTTTTTCTTTATCGTGTCCAAAATTTACTTTAATTTTCTTATAAATACGATGGTTCAAGGTATCGGAATTTTGTGGGAAAGATTCTATATCTATCTCTTCAAACGTATTTTTGCAGTGATAAACAACGGAATTGCCAGTTTTCGAATCTGAAATTTGATGCATTAATTGTTCAGGAGGCCAAGCTCCTTTGCTACTTGTTGAGGTAACAGTGAGAACCCCATCTTCTTCTGTCACATTCTTAAAGATTAATTCAACTGGAAAGGTTTTATATAAATTATTAACTATGTTTTTTTGTTCTTCGGTTGACAAATTGTAGTGATAAATAGTTTCTCTACGTAAAGGATTTGAAGTTATGCCTGGCGTCATAATTTCAGGAACTCTAAAAACAGAATGTTGAAACACTTGATGTCCATCTTTTATTTCTCTATACTTTGAAATAATTCTAAGAGTACCATCTTCATTATAATCTTTCCGAGTAATGGTGTCTTTGTTGTATGAATAATTTGAAATTTTTTCTTCAACGATAAGTTCTTCACCAGCCCTTCTAAAATCCTTTTCTTGAATTATCCTACCAGATTTATCATAGTAGGTTTCTTTTTGAAGGTTATACTTAAATTCCGTCGAAATGTATTGTTCTAGTTGCTTTGGACTAAATGATTGAAAATCCAGTCTTTCTTTTAAATCATACAATTTATAGAAACGCTCTGTTTTAATAATTTGACCAACTTCTTGAGAAAATAGTTTCTGACAATAGCAAAGCGTAATCATTATTGTAAATAGCAATAGCCTTAAGTAAGCTTTATTCATTTTATGTGTTTTTAGTATTACTATAAACTATGATTAATTTTATGACTATTTAATTACTCCATGCGGGTCTCAATTTACTGGAACCACTCCATCCATGCCTTCGATATTTTGAGATTTTTATTTTCTTCCGAGCTAAATTGGGTCAAGTATATTTATCATCGCCTCTGTTGAAAAAAAGCCAGAAGCAAGTAATTGATTTGTGTTGGAAGCATTTAAAATTAATGTTGGAAAACCATTTGCCAAACTTTTTGCACGTTTAAATTCTTCGTTGGTTGTTCTGATATTTTCTTTGCTCATCCATATACTTTCAAAGGCCTGTTGATCTATAGACAACTCTCTTAAAATCGGCCAATAGTTTTCCAATTTATCCAACCTTTTTCCTTCACCAATGAGTACTTCTTGTAATTTTTTGGTAAAAAGAAAAACCTGTTTTGGGGCAAGTTGCTTGATTGCGATGATGGCAGCTGAAGGTTCTAAACTGCTAAATGTATAATCGGGATTTGCGCCAAGATCATAATAAGCTTGGCCAACAACTGCTCCAGTCGTAGTACTCATCCTTGTTGCATTAACCTCCAGATAGGAGTGGAGTTTTTCTCCTCCTCTCGGTGCATTTTCTCCAAGCCACATGCCGCCAACTAAAAGTTCAAACTCAAATTTTTCTCCATACATTTTTTTAATTGCTGTAATACTTTCACTGTTACCATAACACCAACCACATTGAGGGTCTATTATATAAATTATTCTTTTCATTGTATCTTTTTCAGTTTGACTATTATTTACCTCTATTGTTTGTGCACATTGGAAGTAGTCAGAATACTGGACACTAAGGTAAGTTAAAAATTATTATCATTACACTTAAAACTTATCAAATGTCAAAAGAAAAAAAGAGGTACACAAAAGCTGAGAAGCTAGAAATTGTAAAAATGTTCATAGATAATGG
>CALGJS010000045.1 GCA_937927835.1 uncultured Saprospiraceae bacterium
TTGGCCTGTTTGCTGGTTGGCTAGTTAGCTTCCCTTTAACGTAAGATACGATTGAGGGAAGCTAACTAGCCAACAGGCAAACCAGCCAACCAGCAAAAAATGGCCACTATATCTATTTTTCTAAAAGTTACCGTACTATTAATTAAGAAAATACGATTAAAGTGTTTGATTTTGATTTTGTGCTTGATTTTGCGCTTGAAAATTTCATAATGCGCATAGAATGCTATTTAATGTAATCTCAACTGCAATGGCCAATTAATTCCCAAACCCTTCGTATATTTGCACTCTAAAATTTATAAATCATGGAAGAGTGGCAACTCGACTTTAAATGGCTGGAAGTACGTCACTATGTAAAGGATAGTTTAAGTAGACAAGAACTACCTGATCTAAACGGTATCCTCTTTATGATTGGGATACAAGAATTAGGTCGTTGGCAGGAAAAATTCACCAAAGAAGAAAAACAAGACTTAATGCATATCGCTGTTTGTCGGCTGTTGAGCATTGACGGTTTTTATGAATTTGCAGGACGAGACGCTGATGGATGGCCGCATTGGAAAGCATTGAGAGGATTTACCATGAAAGGCGTAAAAGACCAAGAATCTTTATTAAAAGAAAAAATTATCCAATATTTCGCTGCTGAAAGAGAACAATCTAATTAAGAATACTTTGTTTATGAAAAATTTACTTTTCCCAATTCTACTAGTGCTAATGGCATTATCGGCCTGTAACAAAGATAAGAGCACTTATGCTTTAATTGAAACCGATCATGGTAATATAAAGGTCTTGTTATACGACGACACCCCATTACATAAAGCAAATTTCATCAAGCTTGCCAACGAAGGTTTTTACGATGGCTTATTGTTCCACCGAATCATCGAAGGTTTTATGATGCAAGGTGGTGATCCTGATTCACGCGAGGCAACCCCAAATCGACCATTCGGTAGTGGCGGTCCTGGTTACCAAGTTCCTGCGGAATTTGGACATTTACATTATAAAGGTGCGCTTGCGGCAGCTCGTAATGGAAATCCAGAAAAAAAATCTTCTGGTTCTCAATTTTACATCGTTCAAGGAAGACCACAACAAGCAGCCGCATTGGATAATATGCAACGACAAAAAAAGATCACCTACAATGAAGCTCAACGAGCAAAATATTTAGAAGTAGGAGGAACGCCACAATTAGACATGGACTATACCGTTTTTGGAGAAGTAGTTGAAGGGTTAGAAGTAGTTGACAAGATCTGTAGCCTTCCCAAGGATCGTAGTCTTGGTGACCGTCCAATAGAAGATGTCAAAATGAAGATTAGTATTGTAAAATAGGAATTATGTTTCGAATTCGCTAACCCATTCGCTTAGCGGTTCGCTAACTTCTCGCATTGTCATGCTTGCCTCTTCGAGATCGTTCACTCATTAAAAATTTCTTATGAAGTTATTTCAGTTTTTACTTTTTATTTCTAGCCTATTCCTTTTCAGTTCTTGTGCGAAAACCATTGCAGGTTTTGGTTTTACAGAACCTGAAAATCCTGCTCCGGCTACGGTTAGTTTTGACAACCAATCCAAAAATGCAGAATCTTACGAATGGAACTTTGGTGATGGAACCACTAGTACCGAAGCAGAACCAAAGCACGAATTCAAGTCTTCAGGAAATTACGTCGTTTCGCTAAAAGCAATGAAAGGAGGTAAAGTTGCCACGATCAATAAACAAATAACCATTCAGCAACCAAAAGTTTGTTTGGTAGAAATCGAAACAACACTCGGAACCATGAAGGCCATCTTATACGATGCTACTCCACAGCACCGCGACAATTTCTTAAAACTTGCAGAAGAAGGATTCTATGATGATTTACTTTTTCATCGGGTGATCAATGGTTTTATGATTCAGGGCGGTGATCCTCAATCGCGTAACGCCGCACCTAAGAAACGACTGGGCAGTGGAGGTCCTGGCTACCTAGTTCCGGCAGAATTTGTCGATACACTTGCTCACATAAAAGGCGCCTTAGCTGCTGCTCGTACCAATAACCCGCAAAAAAAGTCTTCTGGTTCACAGTTTTATATCGTTCAAGGTCGAAAGCTAAGTAATAGCCAATTAGATATGATGGAAGCACAAAAAGATATTCGTTATACTCCTGAACAAAGAGAAATTTATACTACTCAAGGCGGAACACCGCAACTTGATCAAGAATATACCGTATTTGGACAAGTAATAGAAGGTCTCGATGTTTTGGATAAGATTGCCGCTACAGCAACTGCTCCTGGCGATCGACCTAAGATGGATATTAAAATGAAAATCAGACCTATTAATTAATACGTAGAAAAAATGTCAAAAAAATTAATTCTCGGAGTAGATGTAGGAGCATCCGGTATCAAAGGTGCACTAGTAGATATGGTAAAAGGTGAAATGGTCACTGAACGCTTTCGTGTCCCTACTCCATCTCCTGCGACACCAAAAAATATGGCAAAAGCCTTCAAGGAGATCGTTGAACACTTTGATTACTCAGGTCCTGTAGGCTGTGGCTTTCCAGCAATTATCAAAGACAATGTAGCCAAAAGTGCTTCTAATATTGATGAATCTTGGATCGGTGTAGATATCAGTGAGGTATTTGGTAAGGAAGCAGATTGTCAAGTATTTGTTACCAACGATGCGGATGCAGCCGGTGTAGCAGAAATGAATTTTGGATTGGGAAAAAATAAAAAAGGAGTCGTCGTATTTATTACCATTGGTACTGGACTCGGCTCGGCAATGTTTATGGATGGTAAGCTAATTCCGAATACAGAGTTTGGTCATTTTTATTTAAAAGATCAATCTAAGGTGGCAGAAGCTTATGCGGCAGATTCTGTACGCAAAAAGAAAGATTTATCTTGGAGTGATTTTGGAAAACGCTTTAACGAATATCTTGAAGTACTCGAAAGAATTACGTCTCCTAACCTCATTATTCTCGGAGGTGGAAGTAGTAAAAAATTCGATAATTTTAAAAAGAAAATTAAAATAGAAACAGCAGTAGTTCCTGCGGAATTAAAAAACGAAGCGGGAATTATTGGTGCTGCGACCTATGGTTATCAAAAATCAAAGCAACTCGTTACTTCGTAAAACTTATCGCTTACGCTCGTAATTTTTACTCGTTAGCTAAACAACAAGCGCTTGTCCAAATTTTAATAATTTAGACAAGCGCTTATTTTTTGTTACCTTATAATTGGCGAATTCTTTTTTTATAATCCAGCCATCATCGCTTGATAACGATCTGCAAAATCACTTTCGTTACTACCACAATTTTCCATTTCTGCCGCTAGCGTCTCAATTCTCTTAAGCGCTCCAGGTCTTCGTATCAACCATTCTACTGTTCGATCAGACACTTCATCCAATCGCATAATCGCTGAACGCAAGCCTTTATTATCGTATAGATAAGGACAAATAACATTCAATGCAAATTGATCTGCTTCTAACACATCTTCTTCGCTATACGATAAGTCTCTTAACCACAATGCCATGTTATCAATTGACGAAACATTATTCCCCAATAAAATATCTCCCATCGCCACTCCACCAAATTCATCTTTAAGACTTAAAACAGTTTTGCTATCATCCGCATATTTTAGTTCATGCGCCATCATCCCGATCAATTCTGCTTCTGAATTCAATGCCTTCAGTAAACCAGTATAAATGAAAAAGTGTCCACCAGGTGCAGTAAATAAATGCATATCCGGTGCATCAATAACGGTAACGCCCCATTCAAAATCATTTCTTTTTGTAACTGGGGCTGAAATTGCCACCGTTTGGACCAAACTACTCAAGTAGTCATTAAGATCTTCGGTAAAACCAGTGTCGTCAGATTTGAAAATAGGAAAATTATGATCATCTTCAAATACCTGTTCTACCAACCTTTTTCCAATCGCATTCTGATCCCTACTGCTAAATTCTTCCTGATTCTTAGAAGCAATGATAGGTTCTTCCTTCTCACAAGAAGAAAATAGCACTAGTACAGATAATAAGGTCAGAGACCATAAAAATTTCGTAGTTAATCGCATGGGAAAACGGTCTTTAATGTTCAGGATCTACGTCAACAGGGGAATCGTCGCGTTATAATGGGAGGAAATACAGTGGATTTACGGCAAAAAATATGCCATTGGCCCGTTAAGACCAATGGCATGATGTATCAGTAATTTTGTTGATGCTCAAATGGCACCACTCTTAAGTGAGATTTTCAAATTATTGTCTCTTAAAATACAAAGGTCAATAATTCGTCTCTCTCTTTTAAACGGGTTGGTATTTGCATAGTAGGCGAACGATATCTGCATCAATCGCCAATGCGGGAATTAAATTGAAAATATAATTGTGTTTTTTATAATCTTCTAATAATGCTTCACCAAAGAAATACAAAGCTTCTTCTCGTTTTCCTAAGTAAAACAAACAAGCAATTCGACAATAGAAAAGCTCAACACCTTCTGCATAAATTTCGGCTTCGTCTAATACAGCAATCGCTCCTTTTGCTTCACCAATATCTAATAAAAATTCTGCTTGACGCAACCAGTAGTAAGGCGTTTCAGGTGCCGTATCTGCTGCTTTTTGAAATAAATTACGCGCCTGCTCAATTTCTCCAGTTTGGTAAAAAGCTTCCGCTAATCCAGTAATATATTCTTCTTTTCGTCGATTGAGAACAAAAGCTTTTTTATAAAATTTGAGTGCTTTCTTCCACTGATTATTACGACCGTGACATTCTCCTAATTGATAATAAGCTCGATCATTTTTAGGACATCGCTTGATGGCTCGCTTATAATATACTCGAGCGGTTTTAACATCATTCAACATCTCATGACAGTAGCCAATATTGACTAGTAATTCTCCGTCAAGCCTTACTCTGCTTTCTCCATCGTTATAACATTCAAGTGCTTTTCGGTACTGCTTCAATTTGATATACGTATGCATACATTCGCGATAAGCATATTCATTTTCTTCGTTGGTAATTAAAGCATACTCGTAAGCTTCCACGGCCATTTCATCATCTTCAAGACAGGCATAAGCTTGTCCCAGATTAAACCAGGCACGATCACAGTAAGGATGTTTGTCAAGGATGCTGTTATGAAATGTAACACTCTCATCATAATTACCCGTCATTTCAACAGCCCAAGTAATGGACTCTAAAGCTTCCTCATTTAGAGGATCTATGGTTAAAGCGTAACGGAGTGATTCGAACATCCGTTTAAATTTTCCAGTTGACTCGTGTAGGATCGCCTCACAACAATAGATTTGGCTCAAATCCTTTCCGAAAGCAATGGATTTAGTAGTATCAATAATTTCGAACGCATCCGAGATATTTTTCAACCCCATTAACGCTTTAACTTTTAAAATAGATATTGTCACAGATGCGGGCGCATAAACTGCCGCAATGTTCAAAGAAATCAAGGCTTCTTCAAATAATTCACTATAAACTAGAATTTCTCCTTTTCGGCTATAAAAGCTCGCAGA
>CALGJS010000046.1 GCA_937927835.1 uncultured Saprospiraceae bacterium
GTACCTCCGGGGCGGAAAACGCCAGTGGTCCAGGTAGTAATCCCACCGTCAATGATACCAGGAATAGGATGAAATGCGATGTCGAGTGTATCAAAATTGTTGTCTTCATTTAGTAATAAAATACCTTCATTAGCATATTCGCAGTTGTTTTCATGGTGTCTGATGGAGTCGGTTTGGAAGGCGACTTCTGAATTGGTAAAATCATAAAATAAACCATACCAACCGTTGTCATCAGTGCGAAGATGTTGCTCCCCAATTTGGATGACTTTATTTGGAATTGGTGTATCCGATGGATCGTTGATACAATTGTTGTTAAGGTCCTGGTAGAGGTGTCCAGTGATTTGATTTTTGATGATGATGGAGTCGGGGAGTTGGTTTTTTAGGAAAGAGAAGGAGGTGCGGTGAAGCCCATTTAAATCACCAATTCCGTAAAGAACATCTGCACTTTGAGCTAATTTTTTGGGTCCGTGAATCCATTCTGAGGAAAATCCGTAAGGATTATATTTGTATTGAAAAGGGGTTTGAATGTAAGCCCAAGTTTGGCCGTTATCTGCAGTAATGGAAGTTCCAAAGTGATGAATAAAAAATCGAGTATCATCATGGTTACCAAGGTAGATAGGAGAAGCATCATAATAAGGAAAAAATAATGGGTATAATGCCTTGTGTTCGATCCAGGAATATCCACCATCATTACTATGTCTGATATATGCGTAATCTCCAATGTTTTCGATGTTAACCAGTTGCTTACTGTTTTCAATATTACCGCTATTTGAACCCTGAGTAGGTTCTGGAACCTCCCAAGTTAGACCATTATTATCGGATTCGTAGCGTTGACCATTGTTAAGATAAAGTAAATGATTTTCGTACCAAACAAAATTTCCAGCATTTGAAGGACGGGTTACCTCTGTGAAATTAATGCCATCCTCAGAAAAATAAATTTGAGAATGATCATATAAAACTATGCCGTTTTGATGCTCGGCTATCTTCATTGGTGCTTGAAAAGAAATGATATATTCCCAGGTATGTCCGTTATCATTGGATCGATAAATATTGTTATTTTTTTCTAATAGAAAAACATTGTTAAATTCAGTTAGTATTCTGCTATTATAGAGTACTCCTAGAAATGTGGGCGACCAATTGACTCCGTAATCATCAGAGCGATGCCATATTTTTTCTTTAACCCAAAGTACCTCTCCAGCCACCTTGAAATCACTAATAACTCCAGTTATTCCGTTACTTATTAAATTAAACGATACTTCTGATGGTGCTCTTAGAAAAACCCCTTCCGGAGTTGAAGTTATTATTCCTATGGAGGATTCCGCGTAGGTGATTGAATAGCCTGTTGGATTTTCAAAAATTAATTCTTTGCTATTAAGGTCGTCATAACTGATAGTATATAGCTGTGAAACAGATTTCGTGTAAATTTGGTCTATTCCATATTTTATATTTCCTTCTAGTGGAGATGCAGGATTATCGAAGTGAATATTCCAGGTTTGTCCAAGGTTTTTTGACGAAAACAATCGGTTATCGGTACTGTATATTATTAATTGGCCATTATAACGGTGGAAACTACGAATAGACACCTGTTCGGCTAGATTAAAAGTATCTACTGCAGGATTATCATAATCATCAGTGAAAGTACTTAAAAACCAGACTGAATCCTGACGCTGAATCAGGGTTGAAAGCGTATCGCTATGAACATCGTAAACCATCTCCGACATGGCATCAAAAGAGGGGCCCGAATAGATTTGGAAAAAGTCAAAAGTACGTCCTGAATCAAACGAACTTCTCACAGTATGAGAAGGACCACCAAATCCATTGTAATGAGAGATCTCAATCAATTCAGTTGGAGACTTTTTAAAGAAACCCAGGGAAGTAGTACTACTACTGCCACTAGAAGAGCTGGAACTAGCAATAATCGTTGTCTCACTTTTGGTAAAAGATGCTCCGTTATCTTCTGAGTAGAAAATATCAAGGTAAGTAGTATAATTGGTGTACCATCCTTCTTCACGTAAATAGGTATAAACTACCCCAAACTCATCTGCAAAGATTTGTTGAATATTCGATAGATTACTATTAAATCTTTTTTCCCAATTTTGACCACCATCATCTGAAAATAACAGGATGTTATTATCATCAATTACCCACATTCTTCCGTTAGCTTCCGCAAATCTTGAGAGATTTGGAGCTTCTTTGGCCCCTATTATTTTCTCCCATACGGGTTGTTCAATTTCAATATGTAATTCACTAATCTGTCCCCACAAGTTAATATTTAGAGTTACCACTATTAAAATAAAAATACCGATCCATTTCATGCTAATTAATTTTAGAAAGTAAAATATAGGAAAAGGAGTAATGCTATTTTACGCTACCTCAATGACATGAAGTGCTCAGAAGAAAAAAGGAAGGGCCGAATTTATTAACACAAATGTAAAAAATAAAAACATAGCATACAATTTTATCTATGCTTATTAAACAATTTCAATAAAAAAACGGTAAACTTTGCCATCAGACAAAATTTACCGCATTATACTTTATACCGCATTATATTAATGCTTAATAAATTAGGGGCTCCCTAAATTTATTTAATAAGTATAGTCTTTTAACGAAAGTGTAAAAACCAATGTACCAAGGGCTTCTACTTCCGAATAGATTGTTCCTACCTCTGGTGCGACATAATAGGTGGTCAAAGCAGTTTCAGATACCCCCGTTGATATTCCATCAAGAATTGTTTCGGTAATTGTTCTTAATTCATATTTTACTACATCAGTATAGGTAGTTCCACCTACGGGCATACTTATACCAGTTTCCGCTACTTTTCCAAAGTAATCATTATTGGTAACAATCATAAACCCAGCTTGTGATTGATCTACCGATAAATTTAATACAAGAGATTCCTCCCCAACAGGAGCACCAAAGTCTAACTCTAATAAAACATCTTCAACTGTTTGACCAGTAGTGGTTTGAGCAGTTGGAGCAGATTGAATAATGACATCTTGATCACAATTAACAAAAGACTCCTGTACTTGTCCATTGAAATTATTACTTACCACGACAACCTCGGTACCATCCACTTCTGTGATCGATAAGGCTGTGGTAACTTGGGTTGCACTTACTCCTAATTGATCTACTTCATAATTCCAAGTGGTACCAGCTCTAGCTTTAAAATAATTACATTCTACGCTGAAATCCTCTTCATCACTACCTCCACAACTGGATAGCATTAGCATAATAGGTAGACAAAGGAAAATAATTTTTTTCATGTTGTTTTTTTATAATTTTAAAAAAAGTAATAATACTACTTTTATGCCAAATGATTTCTTATTTTATATTACTGGTTCTAATGATGAAAATTGGGTAAATTTCAAACGATTTTGAAAGACCTAGTTGAATTATACAAGAAAGACTATTAATTTAGCGTTTTAAAACTACTTATGTTTTATTGAATTTAAATACCACTATTGTGAAATTAGTATCACTTTCAATCTTGTTGATTTTTGTTTGCGCTTTCTCGCTGCCCGTCGATACCCAAGTGGTAGAGTGGGAGACTACGACTGATCACGATTTCGGCGATTTATTAAGAGGAGAGTCCGTCACCTTCGATTTTAAATTTAAAAATATCAGCGATCAGCCCATCATGATTGATAATGTCCGCCCCGATTGTGGTTGTACCGCTCCTAATTGGGAAAATATTCCTACCATGCCTGATTCTACCGGAATCTTATCGATCACCTTCGATGCTACCAAAAAAGGATATTTTAACAAAAAAATCAAAGTCTTCTTTAGCGGCCAACGAAAAGGAGAAAAACTCACCGTAGAAGGCTTCGTAGAAGAGGAATAATTACCTACTCATATTTAACTTATCACACCAACTCAATAACTCAACACCCAAAACTCAAAACTTCTTATCTCAAAACTTTTTTTAATTTACGAAACATTTCGTACTTTAAAATTGTATATTTACCGAAAGGAACAGATTTAGAGGAGGGATCCTATGTCAGGAAGCCCGAAAATCTGTTTATATTTGTGAAAATTTTTAATTGAGGTTGATTAAGATTTCAACTTCAAAAACCGAAAAACGTGAGTGTACTAATATTTTGTATTATCTATTATATCTTGTTGAGTATCAGTCTCTACAAGGTATTTGAAAAAGCGGGACAACCGGCGATACACGCCTTGATTCCGGGATTGAATTTTATGACTTGGTGCAAGATTATTGGCCGTCCTAAATGGTGGGCGGCGTTGCTCCTGTTGCCGATTGTCAATATTTTTATTTTGGCAGGTATGAACGTAGATATGGTTCGTTCTTTTGGCAAAAACTCTTTCTGGGATGCTGCCTTAGCGGTTATTTATGCGCCAATTTCCTACTTTATGATTGGTGCGAATAAAGAAGCTAAATATTTAGGACCCGCCATTATTATGGAAAAGGCTTACATGGATCGGATTGCTACTGCCAAAGAACAAAACGAAGAGCGAGAATACCGCAAACTAGTTGCCAATAATCCCTATAAAAAAGGAGCAAGTCGCGAATGGGCAGAAGCCATCATCTTTGCGGTTTTTGCTGCTGCTTTTATCCGAATGTTTTTGATTGAAGCATTTGTGATTCCCACTTCGTCGATGGAAGGATCATTATTAGTCGGAGACTTTCTATTCGTTTCCAAAGCACATTATGGAATCCGAACACCCATGACCGTTTTACAAATTCCATTGGTACATAATACTGTGCCTTTTATCGGAACAGAATCTTACACCAAAACACCAAGCTTAGGCTATAACCGATTACCTGCCATTGAAAATATAGATCGCAATAGTCCAGTGGTTTTTAATTATCCAGCAGGAGATAGTACAATCGTAGGGCCAGGTAGAAATTATAGTTTAGAAGATTTACGACGATACGGAGCACTCAATAATCCAGAATTTAAAAATCTGAAAGTCCGGGTGCGTCCCATCGATAAACGAGATCACTACATCAAACGTTGTATCGCTTTACCAGGTGATAAAATGGAAATTAGAGACAAACAGGTTTATATCAATGACAAGCCTGCACCTAATCCATCTAAATTACAATACAAACATTTAGTCACATTAAACGGTGGTTCTATCCGTAATGAAAAACTAGAAGAGTGGGGCGTGTCTCTCGCTGAAACTAGAGCTACTCGGAACCAAGGCGACCGACGAGAATATGCCTTAAACAGCAAACAAGTGGAACAAATAAAAGGAATGGATCCGAAATTTACGGTAACACCAATTCCAGGTAATCCACCACGAGAAGATATTTTATTTCCACATGATCCGAAAAATTTTCCTGGCTGGACCAACGATAATTATGGGCCGATTACCATTCCAAAAGCAGGTGAAACGGTGACCATCACACCTAATAATATCGAACTATACCGTCGAGTGATTACCGCTTACGAAGGCCATAGTTTAGCAATTAAAAATGGTCGAATTTTGATTGATGGCCAACCGGCAACTAGCTATACTTTTGCACAAGATTATTACTGGATGATGGGAGACAATCGCCACAACTCAGAAGACTCTAGAGTATGGGGATATGTACCCGCAGATCATATCGTAGGTAAGCCACTATTCATCTGGTTTTCTACCAAAAACGGTAGCATCTGGAACGGTATCAATTGGGGAAGAATCTTCTCCTCCGCTAATAAAATGTAGATTAAGAATGTTTAATCGTTTAATCGTTGATTTGTTGAAAAATCAACAGAAAAAAGACCGCTTTTGTATCTACAAAAG
>CALGJS010000047.1 GCA_937927835.1 uncultured Saprospiraceae bacterium
AACAATGTAAATGCTTCTTTAGAAATATCTGCTCCTAGTCAGATGGGCTATCTACTTAATTTTAATAGTTTTTACACTAGAACAGAAGATACCCTATTTTTGTATGTTGCCCAAGATAATGAATTTGAACTCTATAATACTTACGCGGGCTATTTGAGTCCTTTCGACGAAACGATCGAAGCTAACAAGTTAAAGTTTGTCTGGAAAACCTCTGAGTTCAATACCCGATCCGGATTTTCGATTACTTGGGATTGTATGGAACCAGAAGTTCCAACCGCAGAGTTTTACAGAAATAGTTATTCTACTTGTGATAGCCTGATTTCCATTATTGATGACAGTGAAGGGAATCCTACCAGTTGGGTCTGGATGCTGGATGATACTATAATTTCTACGGAAGCAAACCCAGAATTTGTGGTCCAGCCGGGGACTCATGACCTCACCTTGATTGCCTGTAACGAGCTTGGATGTGATACGACAACCAGGTTTAACTTTATAACTTATACTCCGAATTTGCCGCCCTGTACAACCGTTTATATGGACAACGAACTGGATCAGACCGTTGATTTTTGTGAAGGAACAGTATTTAATCATCTAAATCCCGCAGTAGGAGAAATAAACTCAATACTAGAAATTGCGGCACCGAATGCCAATGGATATGAACTGAATTTTAAAAATTATAATCTTAATGATAGCGATAGCTTAAGCATATTTATTGACACCGGAAATGGATTTGAACTCGTGACTATTATTACGAATCTTTTTCCAAATAGCACCCTAGATTTAGTAGGTAGCCAAATTCGTCTTATTTGGAAATCAAGTACTCAGTTCCCGAATTATAAATTTGAAATTAACTGGACCTGTCATACGACAGAAATCCCTGTTGCACGTTTTTGGAATACTTCTAATTATCCGTGTAGCCCGACTTTTCAACTAAAAGACAATAGTCAAAATTTCCCTAACCAATGGACTTGGTTAATTGATGGAGACTCTGTTTCCAATCAGCAATTTCCAGTCATTGATTTAGGGGAGCCTGGTACTTATGACCTAGGACTTATCGCCTGTAACGATTACGGTTGTGATACGGTAAATATATATGATTACCTGTATTACGAACCAGATCCATATTATGGTTGTACCAATTTGATGCTATCAAAGGATTCAGAAATATCAACAAATATCTGTAGTGGATATCTTTATGATAGAGCTAGGGAAATAAATTTACCCTCAGAAGATAATAGGGCTTCCATAGAAATAGCAGTTCCCGAAACAGGTGCCTATGAGATCGATTTTCTATCTTTCAATCTATTAGAGAATGATAGCTTATTGCTCTATCACGATACTGGAAATGGTTTTGAACTATTTGATATTTACCATCAAAATAACCACGGCGAATCTTTTACAATAGAAGGAAGTCGGATAAAATTTGTTTGGAAAAATAAAAGTCTCTACCCTAGCAATGCATTTTATATTGCGTGGAGCTGTTTGCCACCTATCCCACTTGGAGCAAATTTTACACGTAATAATTTTAGTAATTGTAGCAAAGATATTCAGCTCACTAATCTGAGTACTGGATTTCCAACTTCTTTTACTTGGTTTTTAAATGACGAAATAATTTCGCAGGACGAGGTGCCTCCTTTATTTACGGTGGCGCCTGGCAGTTATGATGTAACCTTAATTAGTTGTAAGGAAACCATTTGCGACACCTTGCTCCAGCCTAATTTCATAAATTACGATCCTTCCTTAGAAGAATGTTCGATCTTTATCATGACAGACAGTCTCCATCTGACTTCTGATTTATGCACTGGAACCATTGTCCATAATCCAAACTTTTTTGAAACTGAAGAAGTTGAAGCAAGCTTAATCATAGAATCGCCAGGGGCTATCGGATATGAAGTTGACCTAATAACTTTCAGTTTAACCTATGGAAATTTTCTACTGGAGGTAGATAACGGAAATGGGTTTGAATTTCATTCTTATCTGGTTGGTTATATCTTACCGCAAAATTTTACCATTCTTGGATCGAAAATTCGCTTTACCTATGAGAATTCAAATAGTTATTTTTGGACAGATTTTGAAATAAAATGGCAATGCTATACCGCTGATAAACCGGTAGCTAATTTTTCTAACACACCAGAAAATTCTTGTGGCAACTTAATTCAACTAAGAGATCGCAGCAGCAATTACCCAGACCAATGGACTTGGTTCCTTAACGATACTATTATTGCAAATGAACAACATCCAGTGATAGATCTCGGCGCACCAGGAACCTTTGATTTGGGACTCATTGCCTGCAATACCTATGGCTGCGACACCCTCCAAATTCCCGATTATCTGACCAATGATCCTAGCGACTCGACTTGTTCAACAATCAATCTAATTAATAATACTCAACTTTTCACATCAGCTTGTATTGGTCAATTTTATGATAATGGCGGCCGAGTTGGCAGGTATCTACCAAATTCAAATGCTTCCTTAGAAATTGCACCTGCAGAAGATAATATAGGTTTTATTCTAGACTATAATTATTTAAATATCCATATCAATGACACGCTCAAATTATTTGTTGATCGTGGTAACGGATTTGAATTTGAGACTTATTTTAACTTTTTTACCGCAGGTCTGACCCAAACGATTTATGGACAACGGTTGAGGTTTGAATTTGTCTCAGATGAACTCGCCTCAGGGGATGGATTCGATATTTCCTGGACTTGTATTCCAGATGCACCTCCGATCGCAGCATTCGATTTTACGACCATAGATGAATGCCTTGGCCAATATCAACTGATCGACCAAAGTAGCATACTTACAAACGCCTGGACCTGGTTACTGAACGGCGAGCTTATTGATACCATTCCCAACCCGATCGTTTCACTTTCTCAACCTGGAAACTATGACCTTACCCTAATTGCTTGTAATGATATAGGTTGTGATACCAACACGGTTGAAAATTTAATTACTTATGATCCAAGTTCACCGATCTGTAGTTATATTGTAATGGAGAACGAACTAAACCTCACTATTAATAGTTGCGAAGGGATTCTTGTTGATGATGGAGGGGTAGATGATAACTATAGCCATTACGCTTTTGCCAACCTTAAAATTGACTCCCCGGACGCCTACGCTTACCAATTAAATTTCAACTTTTTTGAAACTGAAAACATCTTCGATTTTTTAACCATCTACGCAGATAATGGTACTGGTTTTGAACCGGTCGTGTCTTATGCAGGCACATATACAGGTCTTGAATTATTTATTCCTGGTAATCGTATCCTCTTCGAGTGGGAGTCCGACAATAGTGGTAGCCGACCTGGGTTTGAAGTCCAGTGGGCTTGTGTTACCGAACCAGTAATTGATCCGACTATAGAGAGGTCTGATTGCGAAAATGGTTTTGACTTTTCGCTCAACTCTCCCAATACCGATGCTATTACTTGGTTTTTTGGTGATGGAGAATGGGGGGTAGGATCAACATTTAATCATCGATACGAAACACCTGGATCTTATCAGGTAACAGGAAGTGCCAGAAACGAATTTGGCGATACTACTTTTACCATGTTGGTAGATGCGGTGTACCATCTCGCTTATTTTGAGGTACCAGATAATATTCCACCTAATGAATTGCAAGTTATCCAGATTTTGGAACCTGCTCTAGATCAGATTCAAACTGTTAGCTGGAGACTTGATGGCAATTATATTGACAATACCGATAGCTTAAAAACTTTATTTAATCAAAATGGAACCTACGAATTGGAATTAGAAATCACCGATTTATTCGGTTGTGTTTCTACCCATACCGAAACGATTATTGTTGGAGTCGTCAATACACAAACCCTTACTAATTCGAATATTCGTATCCATCCAAATCCAACTAAAAATCTAATCCACCTTTTGGATTTACAAACACTCGATCCGGGTTATTCTTTGAGTTTGATCAATACCATTGGACAGCAAGTTTATCAACATACTCCAGCGCTTGGCGTTGAACGATTGACCATTGACATGAGTGACTTACCTGCTGGTGTTTATTACTTAAACATTATAACGCCAGACCAGCAATATCAAGGCAAACGGATTATTAAAGTTGAATAAATAGACTTTATTCCATAATTAAGGTAATATTTCCAACTTCTAATTTCCATTAAAATTAAAAGCCTAGTATTCTGCCATGGAGTATTGGGCTTTTCTATTTGTCCGCTGAAATACCTCTTCAGCATTTTTGGTGGATCTTAGAAAACTAATTCTAGAAAAAAAGTATTCTAGGTACTTTAGATTTTAGAAAAAACCAACAATCATGAAGAACTATAATTTCCCTTTTTTACTTTTCCTTTTTGCGGTCGTTCTATTTAGCGGCTGTATTAAAGACGATTTTATTGATGATCGAGTTGATCCAGTTTTACGATTTACTTCCTCTTTGGATACCATCGAAATAGATACTGAATTTCAATTAGAGGCCATGTATCTTAATAACGTTGGACGAGAAGAAATGCCAGATTTAGATTGGACGAGTCTCAACCCTGACATCCTTACCGTGACCCAAACAGGCTTGGTTAGTGCCATCATGTCGGGCACCGCCACCATCACGGTTTCTTTTGAAACCGAAGAAGGCATTACCGTTTCTGATCAAATGGATATCACCGTTGGAGAGGAAACCGTCATTACCATCGAGGCAAAAGGAGGAACGATTAGAACCACCAGTTCCTATACCTTAGAAGGAGACTTTACACTTGAAGAGGTAGACGGAAACTTAGTAATTAAAGTAGCCGAAAACTATCGTGCCTCATCCAATCTACCAGGACTGTTTATTTACCTGACTAATAACCCAGCAACCACCGCAGATGCCTTAGAAATTGGGCCAGTTCAAACTTTTAATGGTGCGCATACTTATGAAATTCCTGGTGTTGGAATCAGTGATTTCCAATTTTTATTGTACTTCTGTAAACCGTTTAACATCAAAGTAGGAGACGGAGAAATAAACGATTAATCATACTACTGAACATTTCACCCAAGTACTAAAAAAAACATCATGAAAAATATTTCAATCATCATATTATTATTAGTGGCTTTTTCAACCAGCGTTTTTGCAGGAGGTCCGTGGCCACAAAAAAAAGGAAAAGGATATTTTAAACTTGCTGAATGGTGGGTGATCTTTGATCAACACTATACCGACAATGGCAAAATTGATCCCAATGTAACTTCCGGTATTTTTAATACGACACTTTATGCCGAATACGGTTTTACGGATCGTCTAACAGGAATTATCAATGCTCCTATTTTTAGTCGAAATTATAATAACAATTTAATTTCAAATACTACGAAAGAAATCCTAGTACCAGGAGATGCCTATAATGGAATTGGTGATTTTGATTTAGGAATAAAATATGGGATCACTCAACCTGGTGCAAAAATTCCAATAGCCCTTACCTTGACGTTAGGATTACCTACGGGAAAACCTGTAGCAGGTGAACTTAAAAATTTACAAACCGGAGACGGAGAGTTTAATCAATTGCTTCAAGTAGATGCAGGAACGGGTTTTAAACTCGGAAAAACTTCTGCTTATGCCAGCGCTTATGTCGGCATCAATAATCGGACAAACGGTTTTTCAGATGAATTGCGATTTGGAATAGAAGCTGGCCTTGGTCTTGCCAATGAAAAGTTTTGGTTAACCGGTCGTATCCTTGGCGTAGAATCTTTTAAAAACGGAGATACAGCAGAGACAACAACGAGTACTTCCATCTTTGCCAA
>CALGJS010000048.1 GCA_937927835.1 uncultured Saprospiraceae bacterium
GCCTCTTCCCCACTCAACCGATTCGTCATCTCTTTAAACTTTAGCAAGTTCGCTTCGGCGGCGGTGGTCAAGGTTTGAGACTCGGTCTCGTAGTGACTGAGGATCAGCGTTTGTAGTTCTTCGTCGTTCATGATCGGGACGACTTTTTCGGTCAGTTTATTCATATCTCGATAAGAGCCTTGTAGCTTAAAAGCGGGCTCGGTACGGTAGTCTTCGGAGATGGCTGCAGAACGGATATACTCCTGATTGACCGTCAAGACGACATCTCGAATGGCCAATAGTTTTTTCAGGACTAAAGTATATTCGTTGATCTCTTCTTGCGAGTGATTGGCTTCAAAACTTAAGCCTTCTTGACTACCCGTCTCGATGTATCGTAACAAGGTATGCACATCTTTATGACTTTTTACAGCGAGTCTTTGTAGGACTGCATTAGAAGTCAAGGCATTCTCGATATAACTCAACTTAAAGACTTTTTCGGAGTCTCCGATAATATTACCTAAGTTGTAAATGTCGGCTCGATTGGCGAGCATGTCTGGGATCTGAAACTTATCACCGCTCTCGGTATATGGGTTTCCAGCCATTACTACGGAGATACGCTTTCCTCGTAAATCATAGGTTTTGGATTGTCCTTGATAGACACCTTCGATCTTTCGCTGCGCATCACAAAGCGAAATAAATTTCTGTAAAAACTCTGGATGGCAATGCTGAATATCATCGACATACAACATGACATTATTGCCCATTTCTAAGGCAAGATTGAGTTTTTCTAATTCTTGTCGGGCAGCCATATTGGGTGCTTCCGCTGGATCGAGGGACGTCACTTGATGACCCAATGCCGGACCATTTATTTTCATAAATATCAATCCTAAACGATTGGCGATATACTCCATCAACGTCGTCTTTCCATATCCCGGTGGAGAAATCAACAACAACATCCCCATCCGATCGGTACGTGCATCCGCTCCAACCGCACCAATTTGCTTCGCAAGATTATCTCCAAAAATGGGTAGATAAACTTGATCGATTAATTGATTTCTCACAAAGCTACTCAAGACCCGAGGCTTAAATTCTTCTAAGCGAAGATCGGCTCGGTAACGATCGGCCATCGTCTTTTTCAAGTCCACAAAATGCTGAAATTGAGGGACGACTTCTCCGGTATATGTTTCCATCTTCGTCATAAAATCATTATAGTCCATCGCATAGTTTCCTTCCTCAATCATCGGATGGGTACTCTGCAATTCGTCTACGGCAATCATCGTCTCCGACTTGATCAACGTACTGGTTTTAAAATCATCTAGAAAAAGTAAGGCTGCCGTTTCATCGATATACTTCACCAATTCGGACTTTCCATCTGGTGCAGTAGGTTCGTCGTTTATCTGCGCGCCGGCCTTCCCACTCGCAAAAGACAAACCGTCTCGCTGCTCCATAAAAGCTTCTACCCACTTGCGAATCAACTCATACTGCTCTACTGGATTCTCTCTTAAATCTAGGAGCGAATCTTCATAGAATTTGGTCGAACTTTTTACTTTTAAATATTTCATAAATTCCTTCCGCAATTGATCTGCTGGCTGACTGAGAATAAAGTTTTCTGAGCGGGTCAACTCTCTAAACAAATACTCCGCTACCTGCCGCTGATTCACTGCTGTAAACAACTCGGAGGTTTCTACAAACTTAGCAACGGCGGTTTCTAAATTGTCAATCAAAAAGTCAAATCCATGCGTCTCTGGAAAGATCTTTAGAATCTTCCCGGCAGAATTAAACTGATGTTGGAATAAGGTCTTTTGCTCTGCGGCCAAAAAGGTTTTCCAAAATAATTTTGCACAAGCTCGCACCTCCGGTAAAAAACATAGGAGATCAATCTGGCTTGACAAAGCCAATAAAGCGGAGAGCAATTTGCTCGCATCTTTATCGTGGATGCCTTTGGTGTAGGCTTCTTGGTAACGCGTCGCTGCATGCTGCTGCACAAATTGCAGGAGGTCGCCGTTGGCTTCCATCAACGCTTTTCGATCGGTAGATTGAAAGACTTGATACGCCAGGTACTCCGCACGAGAGACGACGTCGTTTTCAGAAACAATGGATTGATTCCATACGGGTTTGGTTTTTAGAAATTCCGCATCCTTGATCTCAGAAAAGAAATCTGTTCCGGTCAAGTGGAAATTCATTTTACCATTTTCCTGCACAATCGTCAGATCCAATGGTTGGATATTTACGGAAAATTTATGCTTTCCTAGCTGGATCACATTTTCTCCATCGACAAAAAGATCTTGCTTATCGCGCAGTTGGCGAATGGCTTCTTCTTTGAGTGTTTTTAATTCTGTTTGAACCGTACTTGCTTTATTGCTATCATCCAAATCATTCAATTGCTGAATGATGTCTCGCACTTTATCGATCATCAAATCGGCCGCAAAGAAACCATTGATTTCATGGACGTCTTTGATGGACTTGATTCGCGTACGAATCCCTTTTAGGATACGGCCTGCCGCATTTTGCAAACTAAGGGTTCGGTTATTTCTAGTTTCTAAAAGTTGGTTCTTCTTCGTTTCAAAAGCATTATAAATTTCCTCCCGCTTCTCGGTGATTTTTATAATAAACTCTTCGAATTCCACAAAGCGTCCTTCTAGTTCTTCTAACTGAACCATCAGCTTGGTCAAATACTCATCACACTTTTGTGGACTATCCGAAATATCTAGATAGTTGATAATTCCCTGATCGAGGAGTTTCAACTGAGCATTAAATTCCGCCACGGATTCTTCGCCCACTAAACTTTTCTGCTTTTTCTTAACCGCTGCTTTCACTTGGTTCAAGCGCGCAAACATAGTCGAGATATTATCAATGATCCGCGTGGTCTGCGTGGCATCTTCGATTTTCAAATTACTGACAATTTCGATCAGCATTTCT
>CALGJS010000049.1 GCA_937927835.1 uncultured Saprospiraceae bacterium
TGATTTTATTGGTGGCCAGTCCTTCAGGATTCATTATGGCTATGCATGCGAATGGAGGTTTGTTTTCAAAAATATCTTTTGTTATTCAAGCAGTCCTCTGGTTCTATTTTACGTACCAGGCTTATCAATTTGTAAAAGTAAAAAAATGGGAATTACATCGAAATTTTATGCTTCGAAGTTATGCTCTAACTTTGTCAGCCATTAGTTTAAGAATATTTAAGTGGATGATAGTAAATACCTTAGAATTACCTCCAATGGATACCTACAAAATAGTAGCTTGGCTCGGTTGGCTAGTAAATTTAGGATTGGTAGAATTATATATTTTTAATACCAAAACTAGTCCTAAGTAGTTTTTTTTAAACCATCAACTTCTTCACTAAATTCCTCCCTAACTGATGCATATGCACTTCATCAGGACCATCTGCAATTCGAACGGTTCTACCATACACCCAAAATCCAGAGAGTGGAGTATCCTGCGAAACACCCAATCCACCATGTGCCTGAATCGCTCGATCGACCACATCGCAGCACATCTGAGGACAAACAATTTTTATCATGCTAATCAATTCTTTTGCACCCTTAATGCCTTTTTGATCAATCTTGTCCGCCGCCGCTAAAGTCAATAAACGTGCTTGATCAATCTCACATTTCGACTTAGCAATATCCTGACGAATACTACTAAAATCTTTTAAAGTTCGACCAAATGCCTCTCGCGTAGCCACCCGAGCACACATGAGTTCTAAGGCGCGTTGTGCCGCACCAATCAACCGCATGCAATGATGAATTCGCCCTGGACCCAATCGTCCTTGTGCAATTTCAAAACCACGACCTGGACCCAAAATCATATTTTCTTTTGGAACTCGAACATTGTCCAACAAAACTTCTGCATGACCATGAGGAGAATCGACCATTCCAAAAACTTCAAGCGGTCTTAAAACTTTTACACCTGGAGTATTTGCTGGAACCAAAATCATACTTTGCTGAACATGACGAGCAGCGGTTTCATCTGTTTTTCCCATCACGATATAAATCTCACACTCAGGATTCATTACACCAGAAGACCACCATTTTCTACCGTTGATTACATAATCATTTCCATCTAAAACAATAGAAGTTTCAATATTCGTCGCATCGGAAGAAGCGACTTTAGGTTCGGTCATCAAAAATGCAGATCGAATTTTTCCTTTTAAAAGCGGATGTAAATAGGCTTGTTGTTGCTCCGGAGAACCATACTTCGCCAAGACTTCCATATTTCCAGTATCTGGGGCCGAACAATTAAAAATTTCTGAAGACCAAAGTACACGTCCCATGATTTCTGCCAATGGAGCATATTCCAAATTGGTCAATCCAGGACTAAATTCCTGATAGTTTTTTGGTAGAAATAAATTCCACAATCCTGCTACTCGAGCTCGCTCTTTTAGCTCCTCCATTTTAGGATAGACCTTCCATAGATTTGCTTTTGTAAATTCCTGGTAAGCTTGCTCCTCTGGCATAACTTCCTTCTCCATAAAGTTTTTTAACTTTTCCTGCAACGCCAATGATCTATCTGTATATTCGAAATTCATTTTTTTTATTTTTAAATCAAATTCATTTTTAAAAGTGCCTACGTCAAAAGATTTACACGCTAAAACACATTCTTAATTATTCATTAAAAAATTATTCATTACCCTCACCCAGCAATCAAATACCCACCATCTGCCGTAAAGGTCTGCCCCGTACAATAACTACTTGCATTGCTCGCCAAAAATACGGCAAGTCCAGCCATCTCTTCCGGCATTGCCATTTTACCAGAAGGCAATTGCTTCGTCATATGCGCCAGCAATTTTTCATTCTGCCAAAGCGCGGAACTAAACTTAGTTTTTACCAGTCCAGGACAAATACTATTTGATCGGATGCCTACCATTCCCCATTCTTTAGCCTGTGTTTTAGAAAGCATCACCAAAGCAGCTTTACTTACACTATACAAACTTAATCCTGTACTTGGCCGTATTCCTTCCACAGAAGCAATATTGATAATAGAACCGCCGCCACGTTTAATCATTTCTGGATGACAAAGATTGGCTAGTAGAAAGCAAGCCCGGACGTTTACATTCATGATTTTGTCGAAAACTTCTGCATCCATCTTTTCAACTCCATCATACACTGGATTTGTAGCTGCATTGTTTATTAGAATGTCAATCCCTCCGTAGGTTGCTACTGTTTGCTGAACTAAATTTTTTAATTGATCCGCATCTCCGACATGGCAAGCAATGCCAGTTGCGTCAAATCCTTCTGCTCTAAGCTCACCAGCTACCTTAGCTACCGCTTCCTGTTTTCTACTGCTAATAACCACCTTTGCTCCAAACTCTGCCAACCCTCGAGCCATGGCTGCTCCAATTCCTTTACTAGAACCCGTAATTATGGCTATTTTTCCAGTAAGATCAAATTGTCCCTTTATGCTGTTCATACTATTTTTTTGATTTATAAAATGACAATTTACGAAAAAGATATTGACTTAATATGGATATTATAAATTCTTAAAAATCTATTATTCGAGCATTTTTCAAAGAATATTAATACCTTTAGTTTTTATTTAATGTATTATTACTCATACCCCTCGTATTTTACAATTACAAGCTTTTCTAAACAAATAACAAATGAATAAAATTACGATTCTAATTCTGCTTTATTTCTATTGCTTTTTTAGCCTAGATGTATCACAAGCAACCACGATTATTCCTTATCCAAATTTAGGAGAAATGGCTAAAAGTAGTCCAGTGGTTGTATTAGCTACCGCTACTAGAAACTACGAAGTCACCACTGGAAACACGGTAAGATACCGTACAGAATTTGAGGTGGTTTCCTCCATTAAAGGGGAAATTTCCAATGAATTTTCTATTCAGAGTTTAAAGCTAAAAGAAGGTGAATTGAATAGAATTGTCTTTGGTGATATGGTTTATGAGCAGGGATCAACCTATTTACTGTTTTTATCTCCAAAGGAAGATTATTGGTCAACGGTTATGATGTCTCATGCTGTATTTCAAAAGTGGGAACGATCTGGTCAAACCCTGCTTTCTCCGGTAGAGGAGGGACTTAACCACTTTACGCTACGTCGGCCTGACGGACAGTCTGTTGAACCATTTTATGTATATGATTTGAATAGATTGGTTGGTCATCTAAAAAGGGTGGTTACTGGAACTACCAATTGGGATAGCGCTACTGCCAAAACGGACTACCCAATTGCTTGGTTTCAAGCTACCACTCGTGCAGCACCTTCACATTGTACCTTTCTTGGTGATCCAGCACCTTTTGCTCGATGGACAGATTTTCCTACGGTAGCTTTACCTGTTCATTATTCAAGTCTGGGGGACGCTAGTTGTCCTACTGCAAATACCAAGGTACAAGGTGTGATCAGTAGTTTGAATGCAAATTATACTGGATTAAATCTATCAGATGCTGGAACCCATAGTTTCGTGCCTTCCTGTGCTGGAGGAGAAGGGGCCAATGATAATGAATTTACCAGTTTTGTAAATGGTACCCTTGGAGGGACCCGTCATTTAGTGGTTCAGTATAATGATCCCTGTAATGAAATAACGGATCTAGTAGGGTGTAATGGCGTCTTGGCATTTGGTGGATTCTACTGGTTCTCAAGTACGCATACTTGGGATGGAATGCCATGGAATGCAGGTGCCTACGGTTATGTAGTAGTCAATAATGGGACCGGAGCTTGTCAATGCCCTTCTACGGATTATGATATTATGATGACGCATGAAATTACGCATGCACTGGGTATTGGACATATTGCTCCAGGAGTAGGAGGAGCTAATATGAATCCTTCTTGCTGTGAAGCAATTTCAGCTTTAGATGTTGAATGTTTAGATTATACTTATGCTCCTTTAGCATTACCGGTTGAGCTATACGAATTTGATGGAAAACTGGTGGAGAAAAAAAGTCACCTAAATTGGTCTACTGTATCAGAACAAAACAATGACTTTTTCACCATTGAAAGATCCAATGATGGTCGAAGTTTTGAAATTTTAGATAAAATAGTTGGTAAAGGAACGACAACGGAATTTCAGAACTACACTTTTATTGATCCAAATCCAGCTTTAGGAATCAACTATTATAGATTAAGTCAAACTGATTTTGATGGTCGTTCTGAACGAATTGGAGATTTAGTGGTAATTGAAAATAATAATGATGGAAATATTAGCATTCGACCAAATCCAGTTCAAGATGCTCAAGTGAATATTTCGCTGGTTACTGAAAATCGTTCTAGCATCGCCATTCAACTTTATAATATGAATGGGCAACTAATGAAAAATCAGCAATCTGATTTGATCAAAGGAAAAAATGAAATTTCTTTAAATGTTGATGATTTAACCAGTGGGGTTTATTTAATGAAAGCCGTCATTGATGGTGTGGTCCAAACACATCGACTAATTGTTACTAGATAATTTTCATATTAGAAATTTGATTTTATAATTTGAAAGAATAAAAAAGGCCGGGTCTCCTAAAAAGAGGACCCGGCTTTTATATTTTTTCTTAGATAGGATTATCGTCCATCAACAATCACCCGCTCTGTCAAAATCTTACCTGATTTTAATTGTAAAACCACGTAATATAATCCTGTACTAGTGTCCGATAGATCGAATCTTAAATAGTCCAGTTGGCTAAAATCTTCCATCATCCTTTCTTGGATTACTTGACCAGTTGAGTTATAAATTCTTACTTGACCCAAACTAGCAGGTAAGGACTGCGTACCTAAAGTAAACTGACCGGTCGTTGGATTAGGAAATAAATCTAATTTAAACGCTTCCGACATTTCTTGATCTCGTAAGACTGCTCCAGCGCCAGGGAAGATATCTGTTCTTATCTTACAAACAAAATTCCAGTCGCTATCATAACCATCCACCTTAATATGGTAAACTTGTTCGGCGACATTTTCTATCACCAATGGATTCGGACAGTTGCCTGTACACTCATATACAAATTCCCAATTGGCATCAAATAATTTTATGATTTGATTGGGCTGACTTCCGATAATGGTGATATCATCTACGGTGGAGATAATGGTGGCACAATCACTTGTCTCAGGGGTTCCTTGGCAAGTACAACCGTCTGGTTGAATCTGATCATTCGAAGTGGCAGAATTGTTATCATCACAGGTTGAACCCGGAGTAGCTGGTAAGTTGGGATTATTGTCATCACAATCCGCATCGGCACAAATTCCATCATTGTCATTATCTTGACATGGACCACCACTGATTTCCAAGTCCTCATCTATTTTACAGAGATAAGTGAAATTATTATCAAAGGCATCAATTTTTAAATGATAGCTTCCAGAAAGTCCTGAAATAACCGTAGGATTATTACAATCAAAACTACATTCAAAAACTTGCTGCCAAGAATCTTCTGTGCTCCATAATCTAATTTTAGTTCTAGACGTATTAAAACCAGAAACCGTTATAACGCCATTGTTTACTGACCAAACTGGACAGTCATCAACGGGTGGAGTAGTCCCACTACAAGAACAACCGTCCGACTGTATTTGATCATTCTCTGTATTTGGATTGTTATCATTGCAAGCAGTTCCAGGATTGGCGGGTAGGTTCGGATTATTATCATCACAATCTTCGGGTGCACAAATGCCATCATTGTCATTGTCCACACAAGGACCACTACCAATCACCAAGTCTTCATCTACTTTGCAGATATAATTGAAATTATTGTCAAAAGCATCAATCTTTAAGCGATAGTTCCCAGAAAGACCGGAAATAACGGTAGGATCAGAACAATCAAAATTACATTCAAAGACTTGAACCCAACTTCCTTCTGTGCTCCATAATCTTATTTTTGTTCTAGCAGTATTAAAACTAGCAACCGTAATAGCTCCATTACTTATGGTATAAGTTGGACAATCATCTATTGGTGGCAATACTGTTCCTAAACAAGTACAGCCATCCGCTTGAATTTGGTCGTCCACTGTATTGGAATTATTATCATCACAGAGGGTTCCGGGATTATTTGGAACATTCGGATTATTATCGTCACAATCTGCGTCTGCACAAATTCCGTCATCATCCAAATCAGTACAACCTTCAAAGGTACTACAAGGTAATTCCATGATGAAAAACCGTTCTCCATCATCGTTATTGGTCCAGTTCCATTTTCCATTCCATGGATGAAAAAAAACGAAGTCTCGATCTTGGGAATTGCCTGGGCAAAAATTACAATCATCGAAATCAGAGAAGGTTATTGGAGAATCATCAGGCCATGCTAAGTCTCCTTCATTTTCAATATCATTTAAACCAATAAAAGCAACTTTCCTTACTTCGTCTTTTAAAAAGTCGTTTTCAGCTTGATCACTAATGGTAGCCAAAAAACCTCCATGAGAATTAGCAATTTCTACTGCCGCTTCATAGGTAGTATCAAATTCTGAAACAAAATATTTATTGCCATTATAATTTCCTCGCCAGTTAAAGGCCGCCCGATAAAAATGACAATCACCAATTCCTCCTCCAGTACTTGCCGCATTAATTGTCATAGCACATTCTT
Source organism: uncultured Saprospiraceae bacterium (assembly GCA_937927835.1). Taxonomy (GTDB): domain Bacteria; phylum Bacteroidota; class Bacteroidia; order Chitinophagales; family Saprospiraceae; genus JALZUU01. Next base: position 6,538 of record CALGJS010000049.1, read on the forward strand.
CTCTATTTCCACAAGCATCAGTAGCTACGTATTGTACGATGGTACGTCCAAATGGAAAAACACTGCCACTTTCAGATCCTTGTACTAACTCAATAGTTACACCTCCTAACGGACAAGTTGTAGTCGCATTCGGCAATTCCCATTCAACAACGGCACCCATAATATCCTGAGTAGATAAACCATCTTGGGTATAACCACCAGGACAGTTTAAGGTAAGTTCACCTATTACTTGATTTATATCTGGTGTCAGAAAAATAGGCGTCCCTGTTAACTGAATATTGGTTCGTCCAATGGTGGAAGAGTTTTTAGTTTCAGAATATTCCCAAGTTTTTTTATTAAAATTATTAATCCCAAAACTGGAAGGAAAAGAATAGCTATCACTAGCAACTTCAGATTGATCTGTTTTTGTTTTTGCCCAAAGCGTATAAAGATATTCACCATTTGCTTTTTTAAAGGCACCGCCACCGATATCATCTGGAAGATTCATAGCCGCGGTTTTATTCGCATCATAAGTGGTTTCAAAAAGAAAATCAGAAGTGGTACGATAAGAAATTCCTCCGTTGGTAATTACCTGATTAAAAGGTCTGATATCCTCTATCTTTTCATATAATCCCATCGCATCAAAAGAATCTTCTTGGTCATCAAAATATTCTTTTTCGGCCATGTCAAAAATATGGGTTTGGTGAATCCCATTTTGCATAGAAGCAACAATTAATTTTGATAAATAATTGATTTGTAATTCATCACTTCCAAAATATTGACCAAATGCTTGACGAGGTACATTGATCTCCGTAATGGTCCAACCTTTTTCGGGATAGGGACTGTTATCATATCCATAACTTTTTAGAATCTGATATCTTTCTTCCTGTGTTTCTAACAATCCTTCTATTGCAGCATCAGAATGTCGAGTATAAACAAATCCTTGAATATCGTTGTCCCAATAGCGAGTGCTACCGTCGATATGTGGATAAGCATGAAACCCTGTGATGTCAAAATAAGCACCACCTTTCAATGGAAATTCATCCGTTACAGTTCCGCCATTTGGATTATCTGTATTTCTTAAAATTACATCTAAGAAACTATTGTAACCAATTCCAGACATGACGACATAATCATCGGGTGAAAGAGTTTTGATCACCTCATAGGAGATTCTAAGTGTTCGGATATAATGAAAAACTGGAGCTCTTAATTTATAATCACAAGGATCAGGTTCATTCTCCCACCAGTTGCCTGGAGCTCCAGGAGGCAACCATCCTTTTGCACCAGAAAAATCAAATCCTGGTTCATTCCATATTTCCCAAAATTTCACACGATGACCAACGGCTTGCATAACATTGTAAAGGTATAAAGCGTAATAGTTGTTATCGTTTACTGGCGTACCGTTTTCTCCATTGTCCCAAATAGGTTCGTAGAGATTGGCAAACATATCTGTTTCGATACCATCGCAATATTCTGTTTGGTCTTTGTGAATGTCAGCTGCAAATCCTACAAAGACCGTATTGTCTTCCATTCCAAGACCATGAAATAAATCATAATTAGCGGTAAAAGTAGTATACTCATATTGCAGTCCAAAGCTCTCTGGAAGTGTCCCTCGAAGTGCGCGTACGCCAACGCCTGGAACGCCTGCTGCAGGATTTCCAGCGGCCAATGCAGCTAGGGTAGTGTTGTTCCAATTTGAACCGTGATAACCTGGGTTTACTCCCGCTCGGAAGCCGCCCGTATATGGCTCATTAATATCATTGGCGGTGTAATCAACTTGTCCTTTTAAGAAAGTTGGGAAAGAGAGGAGCATGATTAACCAGCCTAAGACCGTAAAAATACTTTTCATGGTAGTTGTTTTTGTAAAATTTTTAACTAGAAAGTAGAATGTAATTAATTGATTAAAGTCTAATGTCTAAGAATTAGATTGTTTAGATCAAATGGCCAATGTAGGTATGTAATTTGGGTGTCGTGATTGTGGCGATATTTGCGGTGGTGATGTAAAGTTACCAATAAATAAATCCTTTTAGGTTGAAAAAATGTCACCCTCCGTACGTAACCGGATTTTCGGTCCAAACGAAGGATGTCATGTCTTATTAGATATTGAAAGTTTAACAATAATGATTATTCAATTTTTACAAATCTCTTCACTAATTTTTTGTGGCTACCATCTGGAATCACAACAAGATATACTCCTTCAGATAAATTAGTAATTGGAATTTCAATAAAATTAGTTCCAATATTAAGTTCCACAGCAGTTTGATCAATCATTTTTCCAAAACCATCAAAAAGCTGAAGCGGAGTTGATAAGATAGCCTCTTGACTTTCTATAGCAAGTGTTACTTTTTGCTGCGCAGGATTGGGAAATAAATTGCTGATACTTAGACGTGGTCCTTTACCAACGGTAGGTGATGCACCGATAGATGAATTGGTTGATGCTCCAACTTCAATCGTTGCAGAATCTTCATCATTGGTACCATTTATATCTACTTGATCCAAATTTTCAATTGATGCATATAAGGTGGTCGTAGGTCCCGCTGCTGATAATACGAAAACTTCTAAACTAAAAGTTCTAGCTGCCCCAGGTGCAAGTGTTCCTACATTCCAGATTCCTTGCCAGCCGCTATAATCAGGATCTGAACTACTCACAAAAGCAAGACGTTTGGGCGTTTCTTGAGCACCATAGTCAAAGTCGATAGAAAGATTGGTAGCCGTTTCAGTTCCTAAATTTTGAACAGTTAGCTGATAAAATATTTTGGTAAATAAGCCTGGTGCTTCGTTCGTTACTTCCAAGGTCACATTTATATCAACGCCATCAGTAGGCGGATCAATTTCACATTCTTTTACAAGTGTAATTTGATTATTTATATCACCAAAAAGGAAAACAGTATTGTCATTTCGAGTAGCAAAATTATACTCAAAATATGGAAACTGAACCTGAGTAGTATCACCATTCACTTGTGGTAAGTAGGCAATTAATTCCGCTGGAGGATTATTCAAAAGTGAGAAATAACTCAAGAAAAACGAAGGTGCTTGATTACTATTAAATCTAGCAAACTGTCTTGGTTGAGCACGATCGGCTCTAATAATTCCTCCTTCCCAAAGGTCAGTAATCGCACTTCCGTCTTTTGAAATCCTAATTAATTGATCCGCAATAGTACTTCCTTTTTGGCCAATTTGAAATAACTTTGCATTTAATAATAAATCACCACAAGGTGTTTCCATAATGGAGAAAAGACCAGTTCTTTGAAAGTTTAAATTCCCACTGGCATTAAGTTCGTTGTCTAATTCTTTTATTTGGATATTGGAATTATTAATAATAGTTTGGTTATGAATTGTGTATATAATTGAAGCTTTTCCATCCACGAGTGGAAAAAGTGCAAATACCTCATCGCTTAGATTTGAAGGATAACCTGTGTTGTTTACAATTGCTTTTTGTTGAACTATGGAATTTAAGTTTGCATCTAGTTTTAGTACTCTGGCTTCAACACCATAAGGTTCTTGTCCAACCTCTCCAAGAGGAACTGTTCCAGCGATCAGATATTCACCAGTTGTCAAAAGGGTCGCAGCTTGAGGTTGAGGAATGTAATCCAGTGCAGCACTTGGAAGGTTCCCAGAAAAGGTGATGGTTCCATCCGCAAGTTTATGCGTTAAAATACCATTTTGCACTAAGGTGCTATCATATACAAATGGAGTAGGAGCACTGGTCGCTACCACATTCGCATCCATGTCTAAATCTGTTGTAAAATATTCCTTCCCTTCTCGGATATACAATCTAGTCAAGTCTCCAATATTTTCAGAACATAAAATCTCATCTCCTGCAAGAGTAGAACTACAATCTGGTACTTCTTCTAGCTCTACAGTAAAGGGAATAGTTCCAATATTATTATCCTCATTCAATTCTTCTATCTCATTCGTTCGATCAAATACGGCAATCAAAGTATAGTCGCCTGGATCTATTCCTGTAAGATTATAAGAAACTGAAACAGTATTATCAGAAGCGGTTTGATTAGAAGTTAAATTAAAAAACCCAATTCTATTATCGTCTGTATCTAATTGATTGTCTTCTGATAAATAAACTTCTACAGCGACAGTCAATAGACTCGTGGAGGTTCCCAAACGTCCATAATTTATATCTCCAGAGGAGATGGTTCCGTATTCACCTGAGGTTGGAAAGTCTAACGATTCAACAACATAATCTACCGTAGGTTCTATTGGAGTAGATAGGTTAGCTTCATCATCCTCAACAGCGTTTGGACATTGACCATTTGCTGGAGAAGAATCAATATCTTCTTGATCTACCCGGATTACTTCTGCACAAGGATTGAAATTATCAGAAAGGGTGAATAAGTCAAATGAAACGGTAGCGGTAGATCCGCCGATTAGACTAGGTATCCTCCAAGCTCCACTCGTGATACTATAAGTTCCACCGCCAGTTATGGATACTGCTCCATCTCCAGCTACTACATAATTATTAAAGTCATACCGAACGGCAGTTTCTATATTAGTAGCCGTAATAGAACTATTATTAGTCAGCGTGAGCATAATCCTGGAGCGGGTAAAACGGTCTGGTTCGGAAACACTTGCGGACATAGATAATTCTAAATCAATTTTGTCGTTAGTTACTCCATTTACAGTAAAAGGTTGAAGAATGGTATTATTGGTTTCTAAAGTTTCCGTTATTAGATCGTCTTTATCAATTTTAAAAAATAAAAAGTAATCTCCTGGACTAACTCCAGCTAAATTAAAAGCACCGGGGACATCTGAAGCTACATAGTTAGGATCAAAATTACCTGTTGGAATCTCACCAATCAATGGATCATCACCACTTAACTGATCATCTGTTGAAATAAAAATGCCCACACTAAAACTTTCCGTTCCCGCTAATCCGATATTCGATAAGGTAGAAGTGAAATCAACAATGGTATTTGTATTGGCTTGATCAACTACCGTAAGCCCACTGATGGTTAAATCAGGTAAAGGCGGTGGCATATCTGCGTCAAGCATTACTAAATAATCTTCTACTTCTCCAAAAGCTGGATTATCGCATGGACCACTGAATCCATCTTTTGATAAAATGATTCGCATTTTTGTAATTCCATCTAGAATGTTATCTGGAACGATAAACTCTCCACCAATTGATTGTCCTTGATTTTGAACCACTAACTCTTCTGGAAGATCAAAAATATTATTTTGATTATAATCAATAAAAGCGGTCCAATAATCTCCAGGATTTCCGCTTGTATTTCCAATGGTAAACGTATAACTAATTGGTTCACCCATTTCTAAAATAGGCGGATCCAAATCTGTATAATCAGAATATCCAGCAGAAGCGTAATCTCTAAATTTTCCAGAACCTAAATTTGTTAAAGTTCCCACAGTTACATCTTCTATCCATTCTTGAAATGGAAATTCTGATTGTGCGGTACAATTTTCAGTAGGAGGAGGACCACAACCTGCAAGACAACTGCTATTATTTGCCGTTGCCAGAATTTTGGCTCTACTATTAGGTCCAAATCCAATTGCGCTAGTGGTAATCCCACCATTCATAATAACATAAGGAGGTTCTCCACGGTCAGAGTGTAGACAATTCCAATTATGGCCTAGTTCATGGGCACTCAATACAGAAAGTGTTTTAATATTATTAGGATTGTAATCTTCACAAATATTATATCGTAAGTTATTGCAAATCGTATTAATATAGGCACATCCTACCAAGCCTGTTCCATTTCCACAACCTTCAATATTTCGTGCAGTCCATACTTGGGCTACATCATGTTCCGATAATATTCCGGAGTTTTGCGCCCAATCTACAAAGCCTGGTAACAAAACGTTTGTATTTGTTGCATCTGTCTCTCCAAAAGGATCGGCAGATGTAGAAGCTGACACATAATTATCATTTAATAAGTATTGTATCGGTACAAATTCGAAATAGATTTGCATCATATTTGTTACTGAAATGATGTGATTCATTACTAATTCAGGCGTATCGTGGTTTGTATTTATCATGTCAAAGGAAGAAGCTACTGAGAAGTCAACTTCTTTGCAATTCAAATTTGTTAGGCTTATTGGATTAGAAATAGGATCTGTAGAATTGTGCTCAGGTGAAGGTACTGGAACTGGAGCATGGTTGGTGGCAAGCAAAGATCCACAATCTCCAGCATTATTATTTAAAACAGCGTTGCCTGGATAGATTATATAGTGATTAGCACTTGCATTGGGCTGGAGGTTAGCAAGTGGTTCGATATAAATTTTATTTCCATCTGGAGTTGTCACAAAACCCATAATCCAGCCAGCGTCTAGCGTCAGTCTAGATTCTAATTCTGTTCCTGGCAAATAACCAGTGAAGGCAATATTTTTTCTAGATGGTAAAACGACTGGACCATTTTCAGTTCCAAGGATTTCTCGATAATTTGGACTAATAATCTGACTTGGTGTAAGATTAATATGCCAATCGTAACTATCACCTAATTGCAATCGAATTTGGAAACTTTCGTTCTCATTATTTTCAGAGGCTAATTCCTGAGAATTGATTTGAAAAGTTTGATACTCAGAAAACTGATTTAGTAAATCTTGGTTGAAGGAGGGAATCTCAGCACCTTGTAAAGAGATTTTTTGTGCGGATAAAGTACAAGAAATTGCAAGAAGAATGGTTAGGCAGAAGAGTAGCTGAAATGTTGAGAGTAAGGAGGAGTTTTTCATGCTTTTAAGTTTTAGCGGATTCGTTAGCAGATTGATACAAAGGCCAAGTTAGATAGGATTTAAACTTAAAC